>JACPCS010000051.1 GCA_016184455.1 Acidobacteriota bacterium | reverse complement strand
CTACCGGAACCGCTGGCAGCACGACCGGATCGTCCGCAGCACGCACGGCGTCAACTGCACCGGGAGCTGCACGTGGCAGATCTACGTCAAGAACGGGATTGTCACCTGGGAGATGCAGGGGCTCGACTATCCGAGCCTCGAGGCCGGCCTGCCGCCCTATGAGCCGCGCGGCTGCCAGCGCGGCATCTCGTATTCCTGGTACCTCTACAGCCCGCTGCGCGTGAAGTACCCGTACGTGCGCGGGGCGTTGCTGGACCTGTGGCAGCGCGCGCGCGAGGCGCACGCGGATCCGGTGGAGGCGTGGCGCGCGCTCGTCGACGACCCCGAGGCGCGCACGCGCTGGCAGCGGGCGCGCGGCAAAGGCGGGTTTCGCCGCGCCGACTGGGACACCGTGCTCGAGCTCATCGCGGCCGCGACGATCCATACCGTGAAGCGATACGGGCCGGACCGCGTCGCCGGATTCTCGCCGATCCCCGCGATGTCGATGATCAGCTACGCGGGTGGCGCCCGCTTCCTCCAGCTCCTCGGCGGGGTGTCGCTCTCCTTCTACGACTGGTACTCAGATCTGCCCAGCGCCTCGCCCGAGACCTGGGGTGAGCAGACCGACGTGCAGGAAGCCGCGGACTGGTACAACGCCAAGCTCCTCGCCGTGGTCGGCTCGAACCTGAACATGACGCGCACTCCCGACTGTCACTTCGCCGCCGAGGCGCGTCACAACGGCTCCAAGATGTGGGTCTTCTCGCCCGACTTCAGCCAGGTGTCGAAGTACGCGGACGAGTGGGTCCCGACCAACGCCGGTCAGGACGGCGCGTGGTGGATGGCGGTCAACCACGTCCTGCTCACGGAATTCCACCATCAGCGCCAGGTGCCATCGTTCCTCGACTACTGCCGCAAGTACACGGACGCGCCCTATCTCGTGGAGATCGCCGCCGACGGCACCACGCGTCCGGGCCAGCTGCTGCGGGCCGGACGCCTCGCCCAGTACGCGGGCGTCGAGCACGGCGAGTGGAAGTTCCTGATGTGGGACGCGTCGGACGACCGGCCGAAGATGCCGATGGGCAGTGCGGGGTTCCGCTGGGGCACCGACCCCGGCCGGTGGAACCTGCTGCTCGAGGACGGCCTCGACGGTTCGACGATCACGCCCGCGTTGACCTTTCTCGAGCGGCCCGACGGCGTGATGAACGTCGCGTTCGACGATTTCGGCCAGGGCCGCACCGTTCATCGGGGCGTGCCGGTTCGCCATGTCACGCTGGCCGACGGCTCGGTCGCGACGGTGACGACGGTCTATGACCTGCTGATGGCGCAGTACGGCGTCGGTCGGGGGCTGCCGGGCGAGTACCCGGTCGGCTACGACGACGGGGATGCACCCTACACGCCCGCCTGGGCCGAGACGTACACGGGAATCGGCCGCGACGTCGTAGTGCGCTTCGCGCGGGAATGGGGACGCACGGCCGAGCTCACCGGCGGCCGCTGCACGATCATCATCGGCGCCGGAATCAACCACTGGTACCACGCGAATCTCATGTACCGCGCCGGCATCCACGCGCTGATGTTCTGCGGGTGCATCGGCGTCAACGGCGGCGGGCTCGCGCACTACGTGGGGCAGGAGAAGCTGGCACCGATGGAGTCGTGGTCGGCCGTCTCGTTCGCGCGCGACTGGTATCCCGCCTCGCGACTGCAGAACTCGCCGAGCTGGCACTACGTGCACACCGACCAGTGGCGCTACGAGAAGCAGTTCACCGACTATCACACCGTGCCGCCCGAGCAGCCCCCGGGCTCGATGGCGTCGGGGCACACGATGGACGTGCAGGTGCGGGCGGTGCGCAACGGGTGGCTGCCGTTCTACCCGCAGTTCGATCGGAGCCCTCTGCAGATCGTGCGCGAGGCCGAGGCCGCCGGCGCGCAGACGCCCGAAGCGGTCGTCTCGTGGGTCGTGGAGCAGCTGAAGCAGGGAACGCTGCGGTTTGCCGTCGAGGATCCCGACGCACCGGAGAATTGGCCGCGCGTGTGGTTCATCTGGCGCGGCAACGCGCTCATGGCGAGCGCGAAAGGGCACGAGTACTTCCTCAAACATTACCTCGGCACGCACACCAACCTGATTGCCGAGGAACTGGCGCACGATGCGGTGCACGACGTCGCGTGGCGCGACGAGAGCCCGCGCGGCAAGATGGATCTCGTCGTCGACCTCAACTTCCGGATGGACACGTCGGCGCTCTATTCCGACGTCGTCCTGCCGGCGGCGACGTGGTACGAGAAGGCGGATCTCAACTCGACCGATCTGCACAGCTTCATCCATCCGCTCTCGGCGGCCGTGCCGCCCTGCTGGGAGTCGAAGAGCGACTGGCAGATCTTCAAGGCGCTCGCGAAGAAAGTCTCGGAGCTGGCCGCGTCGCACCTTCCCGGCGAGATCCGCGATCTCGTCGCCTCGCCGCTGGCGCACGACACGCCCGCTGAAATCGCGCAGCCGTCGCTCGCCGACTGGTCGCGCGGCGAGGTGCAGCCGGTTCCCGGGAAGACGATGCCCGCGCTGCGGGTGGTGAGCCGCGACTACCAGCACCTGTACGAGCGGTTCGTGTCGTTCGGCCCGCTGGTGCGGGCCAACGGCCTGTCGGCCCACGGCACTCACTACGACGTGGCGGACGTCTACGACGAGGCGCTGGCGACGCTGCCGACCGAATCGTGGAACGGCGCGCGCTACCCGTCGCTCGCCAACGACGAGGACGCATGCAACCTGGTCCTGCGCTTCGCCACCGTCACCAACGGCGAGCTGGCGTACCGCTCGTACCGGGACATGGAGAAGAAAGTGGGGCTGCCGCTGGTGCACCTGGCGGAGGGCAGCCGGAGCGTGCGCGTCGGCTACAAGGAGCTGCAGGCGCGGCCGCAGCGGCTCGTCAACAGCCCGATGTGGTCCGGGATCGTCTCGAACGGCCGCGCCTACTCGCCGTTCACCTACAACGTCGAGTGTCTGGTGCCGTGGCGCACGCTGACCGGACGCCAGCATTTCTACCTCGACCACCGCGCGTACCTGCAGTTCGGCGAGCACCTGCCGACCTACAAGCCGAAGCCGCAGCCGGCCGAGTATGCGGATCTGCGGGTCACCGGGTCCGTCGGCGAGTCGAAGATGCTCAACTACCTGACGCCGCACGGTAAGTGGCACATCCACTCGACCTACGGCGACAACCAGCGCATGACGACGCTCTCGCGCGGGGTGGAGCCCTTGTGGATGAACGATCGGGACGCCGCCGAGATCGGCGTTGCCGACAACGACTGGGTCGAGGTCTTCAACGACCACGGTGTCGTCGTGACACGTGCGGCGGTGACCGCGCGGGTGCCGCGGGGCATCTGCATCCAGTATCACTCGCCGGAGCGGACCCTCTCGGTGCCGAAGTCGCCGCTCCGCGGTGGTCGCCGTGCTGGCGGCCACAACAGCCTGACGCGCACGCGGCTGAAGCCGAACCTGATGGCCGGCGGGTACGGCCAGTTCACGTACCACTTCAATTACTGGGGGCCGATCGGCTGCAACCGCGACTCGCACGTGCTCGTGCGGCGGCTGCCGCGGCTGGAGTGGTGAGCGGGGGAGTGGGCATGAACGTTCGAAGCCAGATCTCGATGGTCTTTCACCTCGACAAGTGCATCGGGTGCCACACGTGCAGCATCGCCTGCAAGAACATCTGGACCGACCGCAAGGGCACCGAATACATGTGGTGGAACAACGTCGAGACCAAGCCCGGTACCGGCTATCCCACACAGTGGGAGAACCAGGAGAAATATCGGGGCGGCTGGGAGCTCGACTCCCGGGGCGCGCTGCGGCTGAAGTCGACGGGGCGGGCGCGGATCGTGGCGAACATCTTCCACAACCCGCGCATGCCCACCATGGACGACTACTACGAGCCGTGGACCTACGACTATCAGCACCTGTTCAACGGGCCGGAGGAGGACGACCAGCCGACGGCGAGACCCATCTCGCTCGTCACGGGCAGGCTGATCGACATCGAGGCGGGGCCGAACTGGGACGACGATCTGGGGGGCTCGCCCGTCTATGCCGCCAACGATGTGAACCTGGCTGGCCTCCCCGAGCACGAGCGCGAGGAGCTCTTCGCGATCGAACGGCTCGTGTTCTTCTATTTCCCGCGCATCTGCAATCACTGCCTGAACCCGTCGTGCGTGGCCGCGTGTCCCTCGGGCGCGCTCTACAAGCGCGGCGAGGACGGCATCGTGCTGGTGGACCAGAACCGGTGCCGGGCGTGGCGGGCCTGCGTCGCCGCCTGTCCCTACAAGAAGGTGTTCTACAACTGGTTCACGGGGAAGTCGGAGAAGTGCATCCTGTGCTTTCCGCGGCTCGAGACCGGCCAGGCCCCGGCGTGCTTCCACTCGTGCGTCGGCCGGATCCGGTATCTGGGCGTGCTGCTGTACGACGCCGGCGGGATCGAGGCGGCCGCGTCGCGTCCGGCGGACGAGCTCGTCGACGCGCAGCGCGCGCTGATCCTCGATCCGCACGACTCCACGGTGATTGCGGCGGCGCGCCGGTCGGGGATCCACGAGTCGGTCATCGAGGCCGCGCAGCGGTCGCCGGTCTACAAGTTCGTCACGCAGTGGAAGATTGCGCTCCCCCCGCACATCGAGTACCGCACGATGCCGATGCTCTTCTACGTGCCGCCGATGTCGCCGGTGATGGCGAACCGGGAGAACGGCGCGATCGAGCACGTGTCGGACTCGCTGTTCCACGACATCGACGATGCCCGGGTGCCGATGCGGTTCCTGGCGAATCTCTTCGGCGCGGGGTACGAGCGCCACGTGCGCTACGCGCTGCGCAAGCAGAAGGCGATCCGGTGGCACCGGCGGGCGGTGACGGTGGGCGATGTCGACCGCGACCTCGCCGATCGCATGCTCCACGAGGCCGACTGCAGCGTTGAGGAGGCCGAGGCGATCTATCGCCTCACCTCGCTGTGCACGTTCGACGACCGGTTCGTGATCCCGCCGTCGCACCGGGAAGAGGCGCTGGAGCTGCTCGAGGAGCCGCAGCAGCACCGGGAGTCCGCCGGCTTCGGATTCCTGACCGGGCCCAGGAGAGGCTTGTGACCGCCGCCCTAGCGACGACGTGCGAGGCGCTGGCGGCGCTCGTCGCGTATCCGCGAGCCGACTACGCGACGCGCGTGGCGGCGTGCCGCGAGGCACTCGTCGCAGCCGATGCGGGCCAAGCGATCGGCCACCTCGACGCGTTCGCGTCGCGCATCGACGGATCGACGCTCGAGGAAATGCAGGAGCGGTTTACCGCGACCTTCGACCTCAACCCGGCCTGCACGCTCGACGTCGGCTGGCACCTGTACGGCGAGCAGTACGAGCGCGGCGCGTTTCTCGCCGCCATGCGCGAGGCGCTGCGCACGCACGGCGTGTCCGAGTCGATGGAGCTGCCCGATCACCTGACGCATCTGCTGACGCTGATGGGGCGTCAGGACGAGGCGCGCGCCGGCGAGCTCGCGTCACGCGCCCTCGGGCCGGCGCTCGAACGCATCCTGACGGCGCTCGCGGGGACGGACAACCTGTTCGAGCCACTGCTGCGCGCGATTGCGGTCGTGGTCGCGCAGACGAGGACGCCGTCGTGACGAATCTCCTCTCGTACATCGACCTGCTGCTGCTGGCCGTGCTGCCGTACGTGAGCATGACGATCTTCCTGCTCGGCACGATCGAGCGCTACCGCACCCAGAGCTTCTCGTACTCGAGCCTCTCGTCGCAGTTCCTCGAGAACCGTCGTCACTTCTGGGGCAACGTGCCGTTTCACTACGGCATCCTCGTCGTGCTCACAGGCCACGTCGTGGCGTTCCTGATCCCGCGACAGCTGCTGTGGTGGAACCGGGTACCGGTGCGCGTGTACGTGCTGGAGGTATCGGCGCTTGCCTTCGGCCTCCTCTGCGTAGCGGGCCTGCTGCTCATCGTGGCGCGCCGCCTGTACGATCCGAAAGTCAAGGTCGTCACGAGCCCCGCCGATTGGGTGGTCTATGGACTGCTGCTCCTGGAAGTGGTGAGCGGTGTGCTCGTGGCGGTGGTCCATCCGTGGGGCTCGTCCTGGTTCGCCACGGCCGTGACGCCCTATCTCTGGTCGCTGGTCACGATGCGCCCGGATGCCGCCGCCGTGGCGGCGATGCCGTTGTTGGTCAAACTGCACATCGTGAACGCCTACCTGCTCATCGGCTTCGTCCCGTTCAGCCGCCTCGTGCACGTGCTGGTGGTGCCGAACCCGTACCTCTGGCGGAAGCCGCAGGT
>JACPCS010000152.1 GCA_016184455.1 Acidobacteriota bacterium | reverse complement strand
GAGGTCGAGGAGAATGCCCCGGGCGTGGACGAGCCGGGCCGCGCCGCGCGGCCGCGCACGAACCGGCTGTGGGCCGAGTTGATGCAGCGGAGCTTCGGCTTCGACGTACTGGCGTGTCCCCGCTGCGGGGAGCGCCTCACGCTGATCGCGCTCATCGAGGACCCGCCGGTCATCCGGCGCATCCTGAGCCATCTCGGCTTGGCCACTGAGGTCCCGACGGCGTGTCCCGCGCGGCCCCCGCCACTCCCACACGCGTCATCGGATCCCCGGTACGAGAACGTGGCCGTGCCCTGAGGCCATCGTCACCTGGGAGGCTGCACGCGGTCGCGAAGGCGACATCGGGAGGGGTGTGTCCGCGCGCCGAGTGCGCCAGTGTCCCTGGACATGTACGCTCGCAGGGCACGCTCGCAGGGCACGATGATCCGCGCCGTGTGACGGCAATGCCGTGTCACGGGGGGTGATCTGCGCTGTGCCGAAGGGGTGAGGGCAGGGCGGTCGCATAACCGACCTTCTGAAAACAGCCTTCATCCGTCCTATCGTCTCCTATCGTCCCGAATAGCGCACAGGTTCTTGGGGGCGACGCGGCAATCAGCCTGGCCGCAGAGGAGATCCGAAAGCTTGACGAGATGCAGGCCAAAGCATGGGTCGCGCGTGACCAAGCAGCTCTCGAACGGCTCTGGTCGCCCGAGTTCGTGCTCAACGCGCCATCGAACCAGATCCTTACACGCGAGGGCGTGTTCCGAGAGATGAAGACGCCCGGCCTCTCCGGCGGATTGGTGTCAATGAAGCGAATCGTGGACCGCGTTACGCGGCGTAAGCTGACAGTCCCCCGCGCAACTGAGTTGCTGCATTTTTTGAGGCTAGGTATCCTCCTCGCATCGGCGGCCGAGCGAGGGTGTTCGCAACTTGAACAACAAATCCCGGACGAGCCGGCCTCGACGATATCGTAGTACCTCATCTGATCCGCTCGGCTACGAACCGCGATAATCGCGGACGAGCCGTTTCACCGAAGTCGGGGAAGGGGAACCCAGCTTGGTGTGCCGTCCTCGAACTGATCGTCGGTCAGCCTTCTCACCTCGGATCCGTCGGCGCGCATGACGTACAAGTCACCGTATGGCTGTTGGTTGTACGGAGTAAGGGGCGCCTCATCCTTGAAGCCGCCGCGTTCGCTCGCAAAGGCAATCCACTCGCCATCTGGCGACCACGCCGTGTGGGCATCGTTACCCGGACTGCGGGTGAGACGCCGCAGATCGGTGCCGTCGACCTTGATGGTATAGATTTCGAAGTCGCCGTCGCGGTTGCTCGTGAACACGATGCGATCGCCCCTGGGCGACCAGCTCGGCGAATTGTCATGGGCCGAACTGGTTGTTAGCACGCTCATCGCGCGCGTCTCGATATCGACAATGGACAGGCCCGAACGGTCGCTGCCAGCGACACGGTAGACGAGCCGTCGTCCATCCGGCGACCAGCTCGGAAAACCGAAGTTCCCTGATCCGTCAGTCACGATCCGGAGGTCGCTACCATCGACTCTCATGACGGCGATGTCGGCCGTCGCCGGCCCGTTGGTGCCTTGGAAGAACGTCCCGAGCCCGAATGCCACGCGATCCCCCCGGGGCGACCAGACTGGGGCCAGCGCACTCCGCCCTGCAGCATCCTTGAACAGAACCTCACGCCTAGAACCGTCTGCGTTTAGGAGCAGAACGCTGTTGTCCGACCCACCGTAGCGATCGTTCGACACTAGTCGATCGCTGCCGGGCGAGTAGGACGGGAAGATGCCGGTGCGCACCAGTCGAAACGTCGAATCAGCGCTGGGCCAGCTGCGAAGTAGGGGGCCAGTTGCTGTCGACATCGCGGTGGAATACCATCTGTCGGCCGTCGGACGACCAGCTTGGACTGTTCATTTCGCCGCGCGCGCCGGCGGCGCCAGGCAGGAACTCCACGCCACCGTCCGGCTCCCCAGTGACGTAGGCGATGCGCCCGCCGGTCCAGCGCGGCGACCGTTTCTCGCCGGGGCCGCTCGTTAATGACTGGCGCTCGCCTGTCACCAGATCGATGCTGACGATCTGCGTTGTTCCCCGCGATTGGGTCGAAAGGCGGGTGGTAGTGATCCTTCCTACTTGGTCGAGGGGCGCTTCGTAGTACAGGAGCCGTGTGCCGTCCGGCGACCACGCCGGACTCCCTGCGAACGCATCCAGGCGAGTGATGCGCTGCAGAGATGAGCCGTCCGGGCGAACACGATAGATTTCGGTGGAGTGCCGCATCACGAATGTGCGACGCGGTTTTTTCGAATCACGGTCGGATGAGAAGGCGAGCCATTGGCCGTCTGGGGACCATGAGGGGCGAAAGTCGCCCCCGGGATCCTGGGTCAGGTTGCGCAGGCGGCCGCTGTCCAGTTCGAGGATCCAGATGTCCGCCTGACCACTGCGGCTCGACACAAAGGCGAGCGATCGCCCATCCGGCGAAAGCGCCCCCTGGTCGTCGAACGCGGGATCCTTTGTCAACTGTTCGAGTCCGGACCCGTCGGGTCGAACCCGGTAAATGTCCGCGGAGCCGTTCCGCGTCGATGTGAACAGGATCCAGTGCCCGTCCGACGCGAACGAACCGTTGTAGTCGAGGTCTGGATGCGGGAGCAGGGGCCTCGGGTTGCGGCCGTCCGCCTCCGCTACGAAGAGGTCAGTGTTGAGCGGCGCGAAGCTCGCGAAGGCAATCCCATAGCGTGGCGCCGACTGCTCGTTGGCTCGGGCCGTCCGTTGCGGCGTCTTCGCGCCGATCCCATCCAGCGCCACCGTCCCACCAATGAGCAGCACGCAGACAATCAATTTGAGTCGATTCATGTCCTTCCCTCGGTGCCCAGGATCCTTGAGGACCAATCACAGCTGGGAGTACGGACCCGTTACATACGCGCACGTACCTCGATACACGCTGTGTTTTCAACGTGTTGAGGACCGTGTCGCGTGTCGTACTGCCGACGATGGATCGGGCGACCGTTCCGCCACGTTCGGTCACGGAGCACCTCGATAGGGTCCTTCAGAGCAACGTCTTCCGAGCCGCCGGCCGGTCGAGCACGCTGCTGCGATTCCTCGTCGAGCAGACCCTCAACGGCCACGCGGACCGCCTCAAGGACTACACCCTCGGGTCGGAGGCCCTGGGAAGAGGCGACGACTTCGACCCGAGGACCGATCCCATCGCCAGGGTCGAAGCTTCGCGACTGCGCTCGCGCCTGGAGCTGTACTACGCAACGGAGGGCGCTGCAGAGCCGGTCGTCATCACGTTGCCGAAGGGCAGCTACGTTCCGCTGTTCGAAGTCCGTGCGCCTGCTCAGAATCAACCTTCCGCCGCGGGACTGCGCCACCGGCCCGGTCTCGTGACATTGGGGGTGCTCGGACTTGTCGCGATTGCGGGAGCCGTGGTTGTCTTCCGGCAGTCGACGCCTCCAAGGCCCGCACCCGCCGAGAGGCGCCTGGAGATCACAACGCCGCCGACCACAGATCCTGTCTCTTTGGCGCTCTCACCCGACGGCGAGAAGATCGTGTTCGTCGCCAGCGCCGGCGGTTCCCCGCGACTGTGGCTTCGCCCGTTGACGGGGCCGTCAACGTCCGCGCGACCGCTTGCTGGAACGGACCACGCGTCGCTCCCCTTCTGGTCGTCTGACAGCAAGTCGGTGGGCTTTTTTGCAGATGGCCCCGTTAAGCGGATCGATCTCGAAACTGGAGTCGTGCAGAGGCTGGCCGGGGCGTCCGTCCCATCTGGCGGGACGTGGAATCACGACGACGTGATCATCCTTGCCAACACCATCGATAGCTCACTTACGAGTGTCTCCTCAGATGGCGCGGTTCTCGACCAGGTGACAGTGCTGGCGGATGGTCAAACGAGCCACCGCGGGCCGCAGTTCCTCCCGGACGGACGCCACTTCCTCTACGACGCAGTCGGGAGGCCTGACGTGCGGGGAGTCCATGTCGGTGACTTGAAGCGCACCGTCTCGCGGCGTCTGTTTGACGCGGACACTCCGGCTGTCTACGTCGCGAACGATCTGTTGTATGTTCAGCAAGGAACGCTGCTTGCCCGAGGCTTCGACCCGGTGACGCTGGAGCTCAAGGGCCCCCCACGCCGGTAGCCGAAAAAGTGACGTCTGGTCTGGCACACGGGCAAACATCGCGGCGTTATCCACGGCGTCGGCGGGCCTGATCGCCTATCGCACTGGGCCATCCGGTGGAAAGAGACAGCTCGTCTGGCGTGATCGATCGGGCACCGAGGTCGGCCATCTTGGGGATCCGCACGGCTTTGGTCCGTCGTACGGCGCGATCTCGCCCGACAACCGACGTCTGGCGGTGCAGCGCACTGACGCGGGAAACACCGACATCTGGCTTCTCGATCTGAATCGAAGCGCACCAAGCCGATTCACCAATGACCCCGAAGCGGACATTGCCCCCTACTGGTCGCCCGGCGGGGACCGCATCGTGTTGAGTTCGCGGCGCGGCGGTCGCTTCAACCTGTACGAAAAGACAGTTGTCGGTGGGGCCGCTCGGGAGCTGCTGGCGACCGACCAGACCAAATCGACGACTGACTGGTCGCGCGACGGGCGCTTCCTGCTGTTTCGAAGTTACGATCCGGAGTTCAATTGGGACATCTGGGCGATGCCGATGACTGGAGACCGCAAGCCGTTTGTGATCGTCAGAACGAAGTTCGACGAGCGTGACGCGCGATTCTCGCCGGACGGAAGTTGGATTGCCTATCAATCCAACGACTCGGGACGATTCGAGATATACGTGCAACCGTTCGGGCGCGCAGGCGAGCGAACCCCAATTTCATTCGCGGGCGGTGTACAGCCCCAGTGGAGTCATAACGGCAGCGAACTGTTCTACCTCGCGCTCGACGGCCAGCTGGTCGCGGTTCCGGTTGTCCGTTCTGTAGTTGGCCAGCCTTTCGAGATCGGTAGGCCTGCGGAGCTGTTTCGCGTGCGCGTTGCAGCGGTTGACGATGTCGCGATGCGCCAGTTCATCGTCTCGAAGGACGCCACGCGTTTTTTGCTGGACACCGTCGTCGAAGAGGCCCCCTCGCCGATCACCGTCATTCTGAATTGGAAGCCGCCCGAGAACTGATCGCGCGGATTGTACGATCGAAGGTTGTGAATCGCCGAGCCTGCACGCTGAACCTGCCTGGGATTCGAACTCTTGTCGATTCGCGCCAACCCCGTGATAACGTGGCGTTCGTACGTCTGGACGGTGCGACGCGCCTTGCCACGCTGGAGAAGGCAGTCACGATCAGAACGCATATTTTATTGCTCCGCAAGGTGTTGGAGCTCTTTGACGTGAGTGGCTGGTGACAGGGATTCGCGAACCGATAGACCCGGCTAACACAGAGGGCTTGTGGACCGCCACAGATTGGTCATGGAAGGCCGCGGCGGTGACCAACTTGGCCATGCCCCCGCCTCGGTTGTGGAGGCTGCAGAACCGACCGCAACGCCCAGTGTCTAAGTGAACACGTCGATTGTGATAGGACTGTGATACGTCAGGTTCACAACCTCGAAGAACATCAAGGTTTACGGACGCACACGGCGCGATCGTGTTGGACCGTTAAATCGCTGATCGCGTACACGTTAACGCGCTTCAGTGTGGGTCGATGTCCGTGGCCCGCTTCGCTTTCCAAGCGTGCTCCTTCAACCACTCGGACATCTCTCCATCTAGAATCAAGCACTTACGGGCTCCAGATCGAGCCGAAAGCGATTTGTGCCCGAATTGTGCCCGAATTGTGCCCTAACCCTCTCGGCGCCTCCACACATTTTAGCCGGGTACGGGGATCATCGGGCTGACCCGGCACGCGGTGCATGATCGCTCGGTAGCGTTTGGGCCCGAACCGATGAATCGACGGCTCAAGCGGGGCAAGCGTCAGTTCAACGGTCGCAGAAGCCGATTGAGCGTGTCCTGCTTCGGGTTGTGGCGCGGAGGTGAATCGCACGCGGAACGTTCGGGCTCCCCTATGGCGCTCGGGCGAACGATCTGTCAGCGCTGTGGCGAGGCCAAGTAGATGATGACCGGCGCGGCGAACGGCTGAAGACTTTGCCCTGATCCGTCCGTGGAGCCATGAAGGCCACCACGTCAGTCGTTGGCGACGATGGGGCACCAAGCAGCCAACGGCGTGGGCGATCATTGAGGATGGGGACCCTTGGTAAGATGCGCGGTATCGTGCCGAGATGGTATTCGACCTCAACCCTCATTGACTCGGTGAGCTGTGTCCCGTGGCTGGCAGCTGAGGGTCCGCTGGCGTACACGCCCGAGAACCCGCCTGCCACCGACTATTTCTTCCAGTACAGTTGGATCTTGCCGGAGGTTTTCAATTCCAACGTTCACAAGCGCCGCCACCACTATTTCGGTACACCGATTCGGGATCATGCCAAACCGCTGTTTGAGTTCTGGAGACAGGCGAGAAGGCGCGAAGTCGATCGGGTGTACTTGTCGTTAGGGTCCTTCGCCGAGAACAGGGTGCGCGCGCCTGTTGCCGTGTATCGGGCAAAGCTCGTCGCTCATGACGAGTCGGACCAGTGGCTCTTCATCCAGCATGGCAGCTACCAGTGGATCAGTTCGGCCGATCAACCTCATGTGGAAGAGGGAGAGGTCCTCCTCTATCGGGGGATCCAACAAGAAGAGACGTTCCGGTATCCGAGTGTGGAACACGATCTCAAGCGGCCGGCCAACCAGCGGACTTGGCAGCGCTACCTCGCCCTGCAGTGGAGCATGCTGTCGGATTCCTCGCTTTCGTTCAATACGATCCACGACCGGACCAAACGTTGTGAAACCGCCTTCCTGAATGACGGGACCTGGCTCGCCGACCGATTGGCCGCCGAGGCTGGCGTGGACGTCGAATCGGATCGGTTTGCGCACGTCCTCTGGGAGGCGGCGACGAGCGCGTTCTCCCTTGAATGCTGGGTCGCCGAAAGGAAGTTCGGCCCGCACTTTGTCGTCGCGAAGACGCCCATTGCCAATATCCGCTTGACGACCTTCTTCGCCGGTGAGGCCGAGGTCCGCCTCGTGGACCCGTCACAGATTCGCGTTCTCGAGTCGGTGGGCTGCACACTCACGACGTGACGGAATTCGTGCCTTGGCGCGGATGACGAACAGCCCGGACCGCGTCGCCGTTCTTGAGTCGATTCCAGGCGAGGCTCCGTCGCGTGTACTGATGGTCCAGGAGATACACGAGCCGATCCGGCGGCTCCCGTCGCGGTTCGTGTGCCCATCGGCGTTTGCTGGAACATTGACAATCAGCCGACCGGAAGTCTAGCGATCAGCCGACTCAGAAGTTAGCAATTAGCCGACATCGAAACTAGCAATCAGCCGTCCAGCGCGCTAGAATCGCATGTGTGCCCCGCAAGAGCAAGCGATTTCCCCGCTACCTGGCCGCACGCCTGCGGGAGGCGCTGGCAGACACACCGGCTGTCCTGATTCACGGGCCGCGGCAGAGCGGAAAAACGACGCTGGCCCGCACCATCGGCGAGCCGCGTGGCTACCGCTATTTGTCATTTGACGACGAAGCCGTCCAGGACGCGGCCAAACGCGACCCGATCGGCTTCGTGGAAGGGCTGCCTCGGCGAACGATCCTCGATGAAGTCCAGCGCGTCCCCGAGATCTTCACGTCGCTGAAGGCGGCCATCGACCAGCGGCGGACCGCCGGGCGGTTCATCCTGACGGGCTCCGCCAACGTCCTGCTGGTGCCGCATCTCGCCGACTCGCTCGCCGGCCGCATGGGCATTCTGCGGCTGCATCCGCTCGCGCAATGCGAGCTCCACGAGAAGCGGCCGCGCTTCATCGAGACACTGTTTCGCAGCGGCTTCCCCACGAGAATCTCGGATCGGCTCGGACTCGCGCTCGCTGAAGGCATCGTCGGCGGGGGATACCCGGCGGCACTGGCGAGGCGGACGCCTGCCCGGAGGCGAGCCTGGTACCGCGATCTCGTCGAAACACAGATTCAACGCGATGCGCGTGACGTGGCCCGTATCCATTCCCTGGACGCGCTGCCGCGGCTGCTTGCGCTCACCGCATCGCACACGGCCCAGCTCCTCAACGTGTCGGATCTCGCGGCACCGTTTCAGATGACGCGCCAGACGATTCATGACTACGTCACCGTGCTGGAGCGCATTTTTCTCGTCGACCGGTTACCGCCGTGGCACCGCAACCGGCTGAGTCGGCTGGTGAAAGCTCCCAAGCTCCACATGGGCGACACCGGACTGGCATGTGCGCTGCTCGGCATCGATGCCCTCGCGTTGTACAGAGATCGCGATCGACTTGGGCCATTGCTCGAGACGTTCGTGCTGCAGGAATTGCGGCGCCAGGCGAGCTGGCATCCTGATCCCGTGGACTTCTTTCACTACCGGGACCGCGACGGTTTCGAAGTGGATATCGTGCTCGAGCGCGGCAGCACCTCGGTGGCCGGTGTCGAAGTGAAGGCCGCGGCCAGCGTGACCGAGGCGGACTTCCGCGGGCTGCGCAAGTTGCGCGACGCGGCCGGCCGGCAGTTTGCCGCGGGTGTCGTGCTCTATGACGGCGCGTCAGCCGTGCGATTCGGAGGCAACCTGTTCGCGGTCCCCTTGCGGATCCTGTGGGGAGATCCCTGACACTCGCGAGGCCGCCGGCTACGAGGTCACATGGTTTCCAATAACGGAGACCGATGCAGAGTGGCGAGAGAGGGCGCAGTTTAGACGGGTCACCGCCGGAAAGCGTTTGCCTGGATCGGCCGGCGAACCAGCCGACCAAAGGAGTCAGCAATCAGCCGTCCTCCGCAGCGTCGCACGCTCTGGCGGCAGGACGCAGGCTCACCGAGCTGTGCCGAAGGGGTGAGGGCAGGGCGGTCGCATAACCGACCTTCTGAAAACAGCCTTCATCCGTCCTATCGTCTATCGTCAGCGCGTTGGGGTGGGAGTCTGCTGCTGTATTACGGCGTGCTGGGTACGCGATCGCCGTGGCGGTCACGCCTGCAGGCGCGCGAGCCCGACACACCGATCACCGGGGGCCAGAGCACGACGGAGGTGGAGTCGTCGTCGCGCCCGCTGCGGCCAGCCCGCCCCGCACCAATCGGCTGTGCGCGGAGTTGATGCAGCGGAGTTTTGGCTTCGACGTTCTCGCGTGTCCGCGCTGCGGGGACCGCCTCGAGCTCATCGCGCTCACCGAGGCCCGCCGGTCATCCGGCGCATCCTGAGCCATCTCCGTTTACTCACCGAGGTGCCCGCCGCCCGTCCCCGCCGCTTCCGATCGGACGAGCGGATCCGTGGTACGACGACTACGACGTCCCGGTACCCCGAGCCTCAAGCGCCAGGCTCATCTGAGCGGCTGCGCGCGGCTCGCGCAGGAGCCTTGAGGGCAATCCGAAACGCGCTTTCGCGAGGGCGATCTCTTGCTCGAGCGTTCCCAGGTCCCCGGCGGCGATCGCACGCACGGGCCAGGTCAAACGCTAACTTCAATGTGGCCCAGGTGCGCTAGACTACTTTCATGAACGCGACCTACACCGCTGTGGTGAAGCAGGATTCGGGCTGGTGGATCGGGTGGGTGGAAGAGGTGCCTGGAGTGAACTGCCAGGAACGATCCCGGGAGGAACTGCTCGAGTCATTGCGCGAAGCCCTGCGTGAAGCCCTCGAGCTGAACCGCTCCGAAGCCAGACGGGCTGCTGGAGACGGGTTCGAGGAGTTCCATATCGCCGTATGAAGCGGCGTGACCTGATTCGACAACTCGAATCGCACGGTTGCGTATTGCTCAGAGAGGGAAGCCGGCATTCGTGGTGGCATAACCCCGCCCAGAACCGCCGATCAGCCATCCCGCGCCACCAAGAGATTCACGACCATCTGGCCCGAATGATCTGTCGAGATCTCGGCGTGCCCGAACCAACCTGAGAACGATCCGATCCCCGAACGATTCGAACGATTGCGACGGTCTACTCATACAGGCGTGTCAATTGCTATCGCGCGCGACGATTGGCGATCGCCTCCTGATACGCCTGATGGAGCGTCGCCGCGGCGCGGTCCCATGAGAAGTCGCGCGCGCGCGTGAGCCCGCGCGCCCCGCACGCGGAGGCGAACGCCTCGTCGGTGAGCATCCGCTCCAGCGCCGCAGCAAGCCCATCCACATCGCCCGGATCGATGAGGAGCCCCGCGTCGCCGAGCACCTCGGGCAGCGCGCCGCGGTCGCTCGCGATGACCGGGATTCCCGCCGACATTGCCTCGAGAACGGGGATCCCGAATCCTTCGTCGCGCGACGGCAGGACGAGCAGCCGCGCGCCCCCGTACAGTGCCTCGCGATCGGCAACGTAGCCGAGATGACGGACCCGCCCGGCGAGCGGCGGCTGGTTCAGCCGCGCGAGCCAGCCTGCCGCGTCCGGCGTGGCTTTGCCGGCGATGACGAGCGCGGGGGCGTCGGCATGGCTTGAGAGCAGCCGGCTGTACGCCTCGAGGAGCGCGCCGACGTTCTTCCGTGCCTCGAGGGTGCCAACGAAGAGGATGTGGCCGTCGCGCGGCACGTGCGCGCCGCGTCCCAGCGTCCTCCAGACGGGCGGTCCCGGCGAGCAGACGTGGATGCGCGCGGGTGGGATGCCGAACGTCCGCTCGACGAGCGACGCCGTGTAGCGCGAGTTGGCGACGATGGCGTCGGCGCGCTGCGCGTGCGCGGGCGCGAGCGCCGGATAGTCGCGGCGGATCTCGGCGCGCGTGGCGTCGGGCGCCGTCAGAAAGAACAGATCGTGGATCGTGACGACCTGCGCCGCGCGGCGGCTCGGGATGAGCAGCGGGTGCGCCGCGTGGACCACGTCGGCCGCGATTCCCAGCGCCTCGATCGGCGGCCATTCCGCCCGGTGCCACAGGTAGTTGAGCAGGCGCACCGGGACCCTGCGGTCGACGACTCGTGCGGACAGCTCGGAGGCGAGACCCGGCGCGGGCCGATCCTTCCACGAGCTGGTGAAGAGCGCGACCTCGGCGCCATCCGCGTGCCGCGCCGCGTACGCGCGCGCGAGGTTGTGCATGTACTCGCCCACACCCGTACGCTCCCGGAGCGCAGGCCGGTAATCGATGAGAACGCGCAACGTGTCGAGATTATCAGTAGATCGGGTGCCAGGTGACGAAGAAGCAGATCAACAGGGTGCGGAAGACGAGCGAGACGATCACGATCCCCTCGTGCGCGCGCTGCGTCGTCATGCTGCCGACGAGCATGAACACGGGAAAGAGGACCGACGCATAGCGGCCGAGCCCCTCCAGCGTGTTGCTGCTGAGCGGCACGATCAGGCTGACGAGCACGTACATCCCCATCGCGACGCCGAGACGCCGGACGATCAGCGGCGTGAGCACCAGGAAGAGCAGCGCCGGTGCGGCGTGGAGCATCTCGAACGGCACGATCTCCGACGTGAAGAAGACGCCGTATGGCCCGTACTCGAAGACGCCCGAGATGAGCCGAAGGAGCTGCTCCCACGGCCAGTGGCCGAGCGAGTATCCCCAGTGTGCCTGTGCGGAGAGCCATCCGAGCGGGCTGCCCGACAGTGTGTACACGTACCCGCAGTAGCCGGCGAGTGCGAGCGGGATCGGCACGAGCCTGATCCACCGCGCCGCCAGCGCGCCGAGTTGCGGCCGGTCTCGCCCCTCGACGTTGCTCGGGGCGCCCTGAGCGACAGTCGAAGGGCGGAGCGCGAGTAGCGCCAGCGGGAGCGCGATCAGGATGCCGTTCGGCCGCGTCAGCGTCGCCAGTCCGCCCCACACGCCGGCCTGCCACCATCGGCCATTCCAGGCGCGGCTGATGGCGAGGACGGTCGTGAGGAGGAATACCGACTCGGCATAGACACGCGCCAGGAACAGCGACCAGGGGAACACGGCAATGTAAAGGACCGTGCGCCGCGCGGTCTCGCGGCTGCCGAAGAGCTGCTCCGTGAACTGGTGAATCGCGACGAGCGCCAGCACGTACGCGACGAGCGCGACCGCAATCCCCGCGATCCACGTCGCGGCCTCGCCGCCGCCGAACGGGGCGGCGACCGCGCGCATCAACATCGGGTACAGCGGGAAGAAGGCGACGCTGCTCTGCGCGTCAGGGCGGAAGTAATAGCCGTGCGCCGCGATGTCCCAGTACCAGCCCGAGTCCCAGGCGACGAAGACTTCGACGAATTTTTCGTTCGAGAACGGCAGCGCGAAGCCGCGCGGCCTCGCGGGATCGAACACGATGTTGGCGAGAAACCCGGCGGAGATCGTCGCGGCCCGGACCGTGATGATCGCGAACAACGTGTCGGCAACGGCAGCCGGGACGCTTGCCGACAGCGCGCGGAGCCGTGCCGCCACGTACGTCTTGGCATGCTGGAGCCGGGTCGGCAGCCAGGAGTGCCCGCCAACGGCAATCCGCAGCGGAACCAGCATGAGCAGGGCGAAGACCGGCTTGGCGGGCTCGTGCAGACGCAGGACCCCGAGGTCGACTCCGCCCGTCAGCAGGATGAGCGCGAGGGCGGCCACATAGACAGCGAGCAGCAGATCGAAGGCGGGGAGCACCATTCTGCCGCCCAGCCGCGCGAACGCGACGGCAACCTCTGCCATGGGGGGGACCCCGGATTATAGGGGTCGTGCCCTCGGCCGGGCTATCCGGTACAGACCCTACACGAGGCGGGCGGGACGCTACCCTGCGACGTGCGGTGGTGCGGCGGTGCGCGGGTGCGACGTGCGTCCGAAGGTGCGACCGTGCGAGAGTGCACCCACGCACGCTCGCACCGCGCCCACGCACCGCACCCACGCACCCTCGCACCGCACCCACGCACCCTCGCACCGCACCCACGCACCCTCGCACTCTCGGACGCACCGCCGCCACCCTCGCACATTCGCACCCCGCACCTTTTCTTTACCGAATCTGGTCGGCCAGCAGGGCAACCGTCAACGCGTAGTAGTGCGCGCAGTTGTAGCGAAGGATCGCGTCGTAATTCTCGTACACGAGAAAGCTGCGCGTATCCGTCTCGACGAGCCCCGCCTTCAGGTCGGCAGACGGGAGCGGCCGGCCGTCGACGCGCCGGACGCCGAGCCGCTGCCACTGGTCGAGCGGGATGCGCTCGGTCATGTTCCGCATGGCAAAGCACCCCTCGGTCCGGCGCGTCGTCTCCTGCGCGATGCGATCGCGCACCTCCGGCGTCACGCGCACCTCGCGCCCCCAGGTGACCTCGTCGTCCCAGCCCCACTCGTCGAGATAGTTGGCGATGGAGGCGAGCGCATCGGCGGTCGAGCGCCAGATGTCGCGGCGGCCGTCGCGGTCGAAGTCTTCGGCGAATTTCAGGTAGCTCGACGGCATGAACTGCGGATGGCCCATCGCGCCCGCCCATGATCCCGTCATGGTGCGCGCGTCGATGTGGCCGCGCGACACCATCGTCAGCGCGTTGAACAGCTCGCCGCGGAAGAAATCCGACCGGCGCGGTTCCCAGGCGAGGGTGGCGAGCGCCTGGAAGACCGGCGTGCTGCCCGTCACGCGGCCGTAGCGCGTCTCGATGCCCCAGATGGCGAGGATGAAGCGGCGCTGCACGTCGTACTCGTCCTCGATGCGATCGAGCAGCCGCCGATGCGTGCGCGCCAGCTCGCGGCCGCGGCGGACGAACGCGGCCGTCACGCGGCTGCGGTAGTACCGCTCGAAGCCGACGACCAGCTCCGCCTGCGAGCGGTCGTTCTGGATGACGCGCGGGAGCGGCTCGAGGCCGACGAGCGTCTGGTTGATGAGGTCGTCGCTGTAGCCGCGATCGTGCGCCTCGGCAACGAGATCGCGGAGCCAGTCCTCGAAGGGGCGCGGTCCTTCGGCGATCGGGTCCTGCGCGCCGCTGCGGATGGCGCATGCGAACAGAAGAGTCCCCGCACGGAGGAGAACCCGCACGATGGCCATTATGACGCTCCCTTCGTCTCTGCAGCGAAAGAAGGGCGAATTTTCCGGAATTCTCCGTTGATGTCGGGTGTGGCGAGGTGTATCTTCTGTGCACGTTTTTCCGCCGCCGCGCCCGTTTGATGTGCTACCAGCTACCGGCTACTGGCTAGCGCGACTGGAGACATCCCGATGACCGAAGACACGCTGAAGAACGCGTCGAGACGCCGATTCATCAAAGGCGTCATCGCCGCAGGGGCTGCCGTCTCCTCGTCGGCCTATCTGTTCCGCAGCATTCCGCTCTCGGGCCAGAACGCCGTCGCCGGGAGCGTCGAACGGCTGATGACGCTGAACGTCAACGGCCAGATGCGGCGCGTCGACGTGATGAAGCAGGAAACGCTCGCGATGACGCTGCGCTACAAGCTCGGACTGACCGGCACCAAGCTTGGCTGCGACCGGTCGGAGTGCGGCGCATGCACGGTGCTCGTCGACGACGTGCCGCGGTATTCGTGCTCGGTGCTGACGCATTCGGTGCGGGGCCGACGGATTGTCACGATCGAAGGGCTCGCGGCCGCCGACGGGACGCTCCACCCGGTGCAGCAGGCGGTCGTCGAGGAGCAGGGTTTCCAGTGCGCGTTCTGCATGCCGGGCTACGTGATGGCGACCGTCGGCTACCTGAAGAAACATCCATCGCCGACTCGCGAGGAGCTGGCGCACGGGATCTCGGGCAACCTGTGCCGGTGCCAGGACTACAACAAGATTCTCACCGCGATGATGCGCGGCGCTGAGCTGATGCGCGGGGTCCCCAGCGCGCGGAGTCTGCGCGCTGGGGTGCAAGGAGGGCCTGATCGTGGCTGAGCACAGATTCATCGGCCAGAACTACACGACCCCCGACCTCGTCGCCAAGGTGACGGGCAAGGCGAAGTACGCGGAAGACTTCCGGGCAGAAGGGATGCTCTTCGCCAAGCTCCTCCTGAGCCCGATGCCCCACGCGCGCGTCAGCCGGATCGACACGAGCGCGGCGCTGGCCCTGCCGGGGGTCAGGGCGATTCTCACCGCCGACGACATGCCGGAGCCGGCCGACAGCGTCGACGACACCGGGCGGGTGATCAGAGCCAACCGGCGGGCCGAACGCGCGCTCACCAACGAGCCGCTCTACGAGGGCGAGCCGATCCTGGCCGTCGCCGCCGATGACGAGCTCACCGCGGCCGAGGCCGTCGAGAGGATCCAGATCGAGTTCGAGCCGCTCCCGTTTGCGGTGGATCCGCTCGTCAGTCTCCGCCCGGGCGGGCCGGCCGCGCGCACCGAGGGCAACGTGTGGTTCCGCCCGCCGACGCCGCCGGCCGAGCCCAGCCAGCCGCCGCCGCCGCAGCCGCCGATCGACGTCCGCGACCTGAAGTGGACCGCAGAGCAATTCGCCGAGGCGGACGAGGGCCGTCTGCCGATGGGCGAGGTGCTCGACGAGTGGGAGTACGGCGATCTCGAGGCGGGGTTCACGCAGGCCGCCCTCGTGCTCGACGAAACGTTCGTGACCTCGAACACGAGCCATCAGCCGATGGAGACCCGCACCTCCATGGCGTACTGGCAGAACGGCAGGGTGTACGTGCACTGTTCGACGCAGAGCGTCGTCCAGACCGTGGCGGCCGTGTCGCGCTGGCTCGGCATTCCGCAGACCGACATCGTCGTGGTCAGCGAGTACACCGGCGGCGGGTTCGGCAGCAAGATCACGAGCGCCATCTCGCTCGTGATTCCGGCGCTGCTCTCGAAGAAGGCGAACGCGCCGGTCATGATGCGGCTCACGCGCGAGGAGGAACAGTACGTCGGCCGCTCCCGGCCGTCGCTGCACGCGCGCATCAAGGCGGGCTTCTCGAAGGAAGGCCGGCTGCTCGCGCTCGACTTTTTCGGCATCTCCGAGTCCGGGCCGTATGAGGGCGGCCAGGATCACAACACCTCGGGACGCATCGTCTCGCTCCTGTATCAGCCGGTGGCGATGCGCTTCCGCGGGCTGGGCGTCATGAGCAACACGCCGCCCCGCGGCCCGCAGCGGGCGCCCGGCGGGGCGCAGGGCGTCGCGGTCATGGAACCGGTGCTCGCGAAGGCGGCCGATCGGCTCGGCATCGACCAGGTGGCGATCCACCGGATCAACGCCCCGGAAGGGAAAGCGCCGATCGGCGGGCCGTTGCCGCAGGGCGGCCGCGCGCACGTGACCAGCGCGTTCGTCAAGGAGGCGCTCGACAAGGGCCGGGAGCTGTTCAAGTGGGAGGAGCGCAAGGCGCGGAGCGGACAGCGCACCGGATCGAGCGTGCGCGGGATCGGCGTCGCGGTCAGCGCGTACAGCGCCGGGTCGATCGGTTTCGACGGCCTCTTCGTCATCAAGCCGGACGGCAAGGTGTACATCCAGTCCGGGATCGGCAATCACGGCACCGAGTCGGTGATCGATGTGCACCGGGTCGTCGCCGAAGTCCTGGACGTGTCGTGGGAGAAGTGCGAGATCACCTGGGGCAACACCGGCAAGCACATGCCGTGGACCTGCGTCTCGGGCGGCTCGCAGACGGCGCACGCGATGACGCGCGCCGCGCACGCCACGGCGATGGACGCCAGGACGAAGCTGCAGGAGATTGCCGCGAAGACGCTCGGCGGCAGCCCTGCGTCGTACCGGGTGGCCGGCGAGCGCGTGTCCGGGCCGGGCGGAAGCCTCACGCTGGCACAGGCGGCGCAGAAGGCGATCGAGCTGGGCGGCAAGTACGACGGCCACGGAGCACCCGAGAACATCAACGCGTTCACCAAGCGGTCCGTGGCGGCGCTGGCAGGACAGGGGCTGCTGGCCGTGGCGCGCGACACGTATCCGCGCGACGGGATCAGCAACTCGTACGTCGCCGGATTCGCCGAAGTAGAGGTAGACCTCGAGACCGGGCAGTACCGGGTACTCGACTATCTCGCCGTGGCCGACGTCGGCACCGTGCTGCACCCGCGCTCGGTCGGCGGGCAGATCATGGGCGGCTCGCTCCAGGGGATCGGCCACGCGATGACGCAGAAGTGGGTGTACGACCAGCAGTACGGCGTGCCGCTCGCCAAACGCTTCTACCAGACGAGGCCGGCGACGATTCTCGATGCGCCGGCTCGCATGGAGTGGGCGGCGGTCGATATTCCCGACCCCGAAACCCCGGTCGGCGTACGCGGCGTGGGTGAGCCGCCGGTCGGCGCGGGGCTGGCGGCGGTGGCGAACGCCGTGGCCGATGCGGTCGGCCATGACGTGTTCCGGCGGTTCCCGGTGACGTGCGACGTGGTTCTGACGTCGCTCGCCAACGGCCGCCGCGTCACCGATCCCCTGACGGCCAACATCTAGGCGGTAGCCGGTAGGCGGTAGCCGGTAGCCGGTAGCCGGTAGCCGGTAGCCGGTAGCCGGTCGCCGGTAGCAGGAACGAGGAACCAGGAACCGCTACCACCTACCACCTACCGGCTACCAGCTAGGAGAGAGTGCAATGGCAGTTATCCGCGACGTGATGCCGGCGTTCGAGTTGTTCCAGCCGGCCACTGTGGACGAAACGCTGGGGCTGCTCGAGCGGCACGGGGCCGACGCCTGGATCATGGCCGGCGGCCTCGATACGTTCGACTGGCTGAAGGACCGCATCAAGCGGCCGAGCGTGGTGGTCGACCTCAGCCAGATGCAGGAGCTGCGGGGCATTCGGGAGGCGGGCGGCCGGCTCGAGATTGGCGCGCTGACCACGCTCACCGAGGTGGCAGAGCACCCACTGGTTCGAATGCAGTTCGGGCTGCTCGCGCAGGCCGCCGAACTGGTGGCCTCGCCGCAGATCCGGAACCAGGGGACCCTCGGCGGCAACGTCTCGCAGGACACCCGATGCTGGTACTACCGGAGCGGCTGGTCTTGCTACCGCGCCGGCGGCAACATCTGCTATGCCGATTCGCCGACGGCCATCAACCGCGAGCACGCGATCCTCGGCGCGAGCCGGTGCGTGGCCGTGAGTCCGTCGGACACGGCGCCCGCGCTCATCGCGCTCGGCGCCGAATTCGTGCTGCGAAGCGGCGCGGGCGAGCGCGTCGTGGCCGCCGAGGACTACTTCGTCGGGCCCGAGATCGACATTACGCGCATGACGGCGCGGCGGCCGGACGAGCTGCTGACGACGATCCGCGTGCCGGCTGCGTTCGCCGGGGCGCAGTTCTACTTCGAGAAGGTGCGCGACCGGCAGGTGTGGGATTTCCCGCTGGTGAACGTCGCCTCGGCCATGAGGCTCTCAGGCGGGACGATCCAGCAGATCCGGCTCGCCGTCGGCGCGGTGGCGCCGCGGCCGCTGCGTCTGACGGAGGTGGAGCTGGCGGTGACGGGCCAGCCGCGGAACGAGCAGACGGCCGCGATGGCTGGCGAGCTGGCCACCGTGGGTGCGGTTCCGCTGCGCCACAACGGCTACAAGATTCTCCTGATGCAGAACCTCGTGAAGCGCGCCGTCCGCGGCGGGCCGCTGCGGGGCGACGGCGCCTGAGGGATACGGTGAACCCATGGATTTCCTGACCTGGGGCATCAACCCCTGGCGGCAGCCGGTCCTCACGCACATCTCGTGGGACCTGTTCTGGGCCTCGCTCTTTGCCGGCCTGATGTTTCTCGTCGCGCACGCGAGCTACATGATCCTGGCTGCGCACCGGAAGAGGAGCGCCGAGGAAACCGACGCGATGGAAGCGGTCTACAAGGACTTGCCGCACCAGATCGAGCGGCACACGCTGATGGCGCGGCTCTTCCACTGGGTGATGGCCGCGGCCATGTTCGTGCTGCTCCTGACGGCGTTTCTCCCGATCGCGGGGATCCGGTTTGCCTGGGTGGAGTGGCACTGGATTGCCGGTCTGGTCCTGACCGGGTCGATCATCTACCATGTCATCCACGCTACGTTCTTCCTCGATTTCTGGTCCATCTGGATCGGTCCCAAGGACATCCCCGAGCTCAAGGCGGAGATCCTGCGGGGGCTGGGCCGCGACGTACCGGGACCGAAGCCCGGCAAGTACCCGCTCGGCAATCGCCTGTACCACATGGCGAGCGTGGTAGTCGGCCTGGCGGCGGCTGTCACGGGCATTCTGATGATGTCCCGCATCCGAACGCCGCTCGTTCCGCGCAATCCCTATCTGTTCAGCGACACGACCTGGGGCATCACCTATCTGCTGCACGGTGCTGCCGGCGTCGCGCTCGTGGGCCTGGTCATCGCGCATGTGTATTTCGCGGTCCGCCCGGAAAAGTGGTGGATCACCAAGGGTATGATCCTCGGGTGGATCACGCGGCGCGACTACCTGCAGCATCACGACCCGGACCGGTGGAAGCTTCGCGAAAGGAAGGCGCCAACGGCCGCGCAGTTCTAACCCACCGCGTCGGCGTCCTCTCACGGAGGCCGCGCCTCTTCCGGTCCGTTCTCGTCAGCGCTGCCGCGCTCGTGGCCGCCGCGTGTGCGCCTCCGCCGTCCTCGACGCCGGCTGCCGAGGCCCGGGAAAGCACCGTCGTCGGATGGCGCACGCTCGGCTCGTGGTCGGGGCGGGGGAGCGTGCAGACGGAATCGTTCATCGTCGAAGGGAGCGTCGTCCGGGTCCGCTGGCGGACGCGCAACGAAGCGTCGACAGGCGCAGGCACTTTCCGGCTCGCCTTGCTCAGCGCTGTCAGCGGCCGTGAGCTTGGGGTGGCCGCCGATCATCGCGGTGCCGGCGAAGGCGAATCCTACATACCGGAAGAGCCCCACCACGCGTACTTTTTCGTCGAATCCGACGGTGTCGACTGGTCGTTCAGCGCGGAAGAAGGAGTAGCCGGAACCGTCCGGTGATGACCCCGAGTTTCGAGGATCTCTCCGTGCTCGTGCTCGAGAGCCGCCGCAGCCGCGAGATGGCGGCTCTGGTCACCACCTACGGCGGGCGCCCCGTCACCGCGCCCGCGCTGCGTGAAGTCCCGCTCGAATCGAATCCCGACGCGCTCGCCTGTGCCGACGCGCTCCTTCGCGGTGAGTACGACATCGTCATTCTGCTGACCGGCGTCGGCACGCGTGCGCTGCTCGAGGTCGTGTCGACGAAGCACCCGCGCGAGGCGTTCGTCGCGGCGCTGGCGAAGACGAAGGTCGTGGCGCGCGGCCCCAAGCCGCTTGCCGTGCTCCGCGAGCTGCAGGTTCCCGTGTGGGTCACCGTGCCGGAGCCGAACACGTGGCGCGAGCTGCTCGCGGCCCTCGACGCCACCGGCGAACCGATGGCGGGCCGTCATGTCGCCGTGCAGGAGTACGGGAAGGCGAACGACGAGCTGCTGCAGGGGCTCGAGGCACGCGGCGCGCACGTCACGCGCGTACCGGTCTACCGCTGGGCGCTGCCGGAGGACGTCGAGCCGCTGCGTGCGGCCGTGAACGGGATTGCGCGCGGCGAGCTGGATGTGGCGATCTTCACCACCAGCGTGCAGGTAGTGCACCTGATGGAGATCGCGTCCGCGGAGGGGCAGGCCGACACGGTCCGCGACGGGCTGCGTCGGATGGTGGTCGCCTCGATCGGGCCGACGACCACCGAGGAGCTGCGGAACCAGGGAGTGGCCGCGGACCTCGAAGCGTCGCATCCGAAGATGGGATTCCTCGTGCGCGAGGCCGCCGAACGCAGCCCGGACCTGCTGCGCCTGAAGCGCTCCTGAGCCTAAAGCCCAAAGCCTTCAGCGTAAGATCCCCCTATGTCTACCTCAGACGAGCTGCTCGATCTGGCGGAGCAGTGCGCGTCGAAGCTCGAGCTCGACGGTCCGCTCCGCGCCGTCCCCTCGTTCTCCGATGCCGAAGAGCAGTGCGAGTACGAGGAGCTGCTGCAGGCGATTCACGAGGACGAGCTGTTCGCGTCGGTCGACATCCGGCGGCAGGAGGAGCTCGTCGAGCAGATCGCGGCCGCGCTGCCCGAAGACAAGCGCATGCTCATCATCGAGCTGGCCGACAACCACGCGCGCCACGTCTGGATGCAGCAGGAGGGCGCCTACCACGTGGGCGTCGCCGTCGGCCGCAAGCTTCGGCTGCGAAGCAGCTCGTAGCCGGTAGCCTGTAGCCTGTAGCCGGTAGCGCCCATAGCCCAAAGCCGTGTCGTTGTCGTACCTCCACTACGACGTCTTCACTGACGAGCCGCTGACCGGCAACCAGCTCGCCGTCTTTCTCGACGCGCGCGGCCTCGCCGACGAGCGCATGCAGGCGCTCGCGCGCGAGATGAGCTTCTCGGAGAGCACGTTCATCCTGCCGCCGGAGACGCCCGGCACCGACGTGCGGATGCGGATCTTCACGCCCGCCAACGAAATGCCGATGGCAGGGCACCCGACCATCGGCGGCACGTTCGCGCTGGTGGAGGCGGGCGTCATTCGTCCCGGCGCGGCGCGGTTCGTCTTTGGCCTCGGCATCGGACCGGTGCCGGTGGACCTGGAGTGGGACGGCAGCCGCCTGCGCTTCGCCTGGATGACGCAGCTGATTCCGGTGTTCGGGCCGGAAGTCCCGGCACGCGCCGAAGCCGCGGCGGCAATCGGTGTCAATCCCGACGACCTCGCGGAGAGTCTGCCGGTGCAGGAAATCTCGTGCGGCCTGCCGTTTCTCTTCGTGCCGCTCCGGTCGCGTGAGCTGGTCGATCGTGCGGTCAGCGACGCGTCGGCATTCGCCCGCTTCGCGGCGTCGACGGGAATCGACCGGCCGATCTTCCTCTTCTCCATGCTGCCGCCCGGCGGACGCGAGACGGTCTACAGCCGCATGTTCGCCCCCGGATTCGGGATCGTCGAGGATCCCGCAACGGGCGGCGCGAGCGGACCGCTCGGCTGCTACCTGGTTCGCCACGGGCTCGTGACCGGCGGCGCGGCACAGCGGATCGTCAGCCTGCAGGGGGTCGCCATGCGGCGTCCGAGCCGCATTCACATCGCCATCGGCACGCGCGGCGACGAGATCGTCGAGGTGACAGTAGGCGGAACGGCGGTGCTCGTCGGCCGCGGCGAGATGGTTGTCTGACTACTGCTGTCGCAGCAGCGACAGCGTGACACTGTCGCTCCCTCCACATGAGTACGTCACCTGTGGAGCGGTGACGACCAGCCGGGTCCAATTCACGGTGCCGGTGAAGGAGCCGGTTCCATCGCACGGTATCGGATTGCGCGGATTGCCGGTGGTCCGCCGGACCGTCAGCGTGCCGGTCACCTGCGTCGTCGACCCGATCGCGGAAGGGTTCGCCAGCGTTCCCGTGAATGCGGCAGCCGGGAAATTGCTGGCGATCGTGGCTCCGGAATGCGTCAGCGTCGCTTCGGCAATCGCCAGCGGTCCCCGGCTCGTGTAGGTGATGTCGCCGGTCCACGTTCCGGACAGCGAGTGCTGCGCCACGCGCATCTGAATGTCGAGCGTGGTATCGCCCGCGAAAGGCACACCCCTGAACACCGCATCGTATCCAGGCTTGCGGACGCGCAGCGTGAATCCGCCGAACCAGAGCTCGCCGGGGACATACGTGCCGTCATCGCCTGTCGTCGTCGATCGCGACGCGTTCAGGCCATCGATGACGGTGAGCGTCGTCGCAGGCAAAGGCGCTCCGGTCGTCACGTCGGTGACACGGCCGGACAGCGTGTGCTTGCGCGGTGCGATGGCAATGTCGATGGACACGTCCCCGATGAGCGCCACCTGCTGCTCGGCCGCGTCGTAGGCGGTCTTGCCCGCCCGGATCGTGACCTGACGGGACACGACATTCGTGAACACGAAGCTCCCGGCCGCGTCGGTCAATTCGGCGACCGACAGCCCGTCGTCTCGGCGCAGCACGACGCTCGCGCCGGGAACGGGCGCGTCCGTCGTGCTGTCGAGGACGCGACCGCGGACCGTCACAGGCGCCGGTGGCGCCGGGAGCGTCGTCTGCGGCGGCGTCGGCGCGACGGGCGTGTCCCCATTGCACGCCAGCTGAAGCAGGCACAGGATGATCGCGCCGCGTCGCACCACGTGTCAGGGCTCCTGTCACCATCGTAGAACCCTCACCGAGCTCGGCCGCCGATGCGCACACTGGACTACAATGCCCCATCTTCACGAGGGAGGGCAGCATGCAGCTTCGCGTCATGGCGGGTCTCATCGTGGCAGGCGTCGTCGCGCTCGGAGGCGCGGCGCTGGCGCAGACCGTGCCCGCGCAGTTCGTCGTCAGCGGCAAGGCGGCGGAACAGATCCAGGACTTCACCACCATCAATCTCGCCACGGCGGAGCGGATTGCCGAGGCGTGCGAGCGGCTCGCGGCGGCCGAGGGCGTCGCGATCACGATGATGGTGCTCGACAACGACGGCAACCACGTCTACTCCGATCGGATGGACGGCCAGGGCTACCTCAACATCATCACCGCCGAGATGAAGGCGCGCACGGCGCTCATGCAGCGGGCGCCGAGCAAGTTCGTGATGAACCAGGTGACCCAGAACCCGAACGCCGAGCTGCAGCGGATTCAGCTGGGCCTCTTCCCGAACTCGGGCGGCCTGCCGGTCGTCGTCAGCAAGCAGATGATCGGCGCGATCGGCATCGGCGGCTCCGCCCCGCGCGTGCCGGTGTGGAGCGACGAGATCTGCGGCCACAAGGCGCTGCAGGAGGTGCTCGGCGCGGCCAACGTCGCGCCGCTCATCGAGGACCTGCCCCGGCCGACTCCGCCGGCGCCCGCCAATCCGGCGCCGGTCCCGCGGTTCGTCTCGACGACCACGCCGAAGACGGGCGTATCGAATGCCGAGTGGGTGGTCGGCGGCAAGGGATCGATGAACGTGTTCGACGGCAACCAGATTTCGCTGGTGACCGCGAAGCGGGTTGCGCGCGTGTGCCGTGACTTCGCGGCGAGCCGCGGCGGCGGCATGTCGCTCTACATCATCGACAACGCCGGCGAGATCGTGCACATGGAGCGGATGGACGGGCAGGTGTTCAACAACATCCGCACGGCGCTCCTCAAAGCGCAAACCTCGCTCAAGTCGCGCGTGCCGACCTCGGTCTATACGGCGCAGGGTCGCAACAATCCGCAGGGCCAGACGCGCACGATCGCGCAGTTCGAGTTCTTCACCAACTCGGGCGGCCTGCCGATCGTTGTCGACGGCCAGATGATCGGCGCGATTGGCGTCGGCGGCGGCGCGGGCGGCGGCGGCGACGAGAACTGCGCGATTGCGGGGCTCAAAGCGGTGTTCGGCGACCACGTGCTGGTGCCGCAGTATCCGACGGCGAGCGCGTCGAGCGGCAGCCGCTGAGAGGTGAGCGCTGTTAGCGCGCGTAGAGTGCGTTGAGGCGGGCGGCATCGGCGGCGGAGAGTCCTGAGACGCCGCTGATGTCGCCGCGCTGTGTGAGCTGCGAGCGGTAGCGGTCGAAGAACGCCGGGATGTCGCCGCCGTAGCCGAAGAAGTACATGATGTCGCGGAAGTCGGCTGTGTGCTCCAGGCCGAGCGCGTGCCCCAGCTCGTGCACGCAGGTGAGATAGACGATCGTCTCGCGGAGCAGCGGATCGGTCTGCGCCAGCCTGCCTATCTCACCCAGGACGCTCACGTCGGGGCGGATGAACACCGCCGCGCCGCGGCGGCCGGCCACGGCAATCGACCGCATCTCGCCGTACTGACCCGCGTCGGCAGGCACCCAGTACACCCGGACGAGGGCCTCGTCTTCGGCCGTCGGCACGAACCGGATCGCGCCGCCCGTGCTGCGTTCCCAGTCTGTGAGCGCCCACACGGCGAGGTCCCGGTCGGAGGGGCGGAAATCGGACCGGGGCTCGCCGTCGGCGATGAAGTAGGGAATGCGTCCCGTGGCGTCGAGCGGCTCGAGCGCGCGGAGCCGCTGTGCGGCAGCGGTCGTGCCGGCCACGAGTGCGAGGACGATGACGAGCGCGCGCATGCACATAAGATATCCCGGCCCATGTCCCCGCCGATGCCGTTCCTGATCCGTCGCGCCGCCGAGGCCGACGTGCCTGCGCTGGGTCGTCTCGGCGCGCTGCTGATGCGCACGCACCATACCTACGATCCCGAGCGCTTTCTGCCGCCCGGTTCCAATCCCGAGGCGGGGTATGGCCGCTTTCTTCGCAGTCAGCTGCGGGAGGAGGACGTCGCCGTGTTCGTGGCGGAGAAGGACGGCGCCGTGGTCGGGTATGTCTTCGCCGGGCTCGAGCCGCTCTCGTGGAAGGAGCTGCGCGACGCGTGCGGTTTCATCCACGATATCGCCGTCGCCGAGTCCGATCGGGGGGCCGGCATCGCCACCGCGCTCGTGGAAGCGGCGGTCGGGTGGCTGCGGGCGCGGGGCGCGCCGCGCGTCATGCTCTGGAGCGCCCATCGCAATACCGCTGCGCAGCGGCTCTTCGAGCGGCTCGGCTTTCGCCGGACGATGGTCGAGATGACGCGCGAGCTGTGAGGGAGTGGGATAATGCACTCGTCGGGGCGTAGCGCAGCCTGGTAGCGCACCTGCCTTGGGCGCAGGGGG
>JACPCS010000151.1 GCA_016184455.1 Acidobacteriota bacterium | reverse complement strand
AGTTCTTTATTATCAGTAGTTTAAGTGTGGCGGAGAGGGTGGGATTCGAACCCACGTGCCCCTTACGGGACAAGACGCTTTCGAGGCGCCCCCGTTACGACCACTTCGGTACCTCTCCGGGTCTGGCGCGGAACGCGAACATTCATTATAGCGCCCGCGTCACACCGGGCTGGCCGCTGGCGCGCGCGAGCGGCAGGCACCGCACGCGGCCCGCGTCTGGTCCCGATTCAAGCTTTTCGCGGAAACGCCGATTACGTGGCGGGTGAAGATCCTTCCATTCAAACCCCGGCACGCGGAGGTGTCGCGCCGCTCTGAGCTGCTGCCGGCGCGGCCGTCAGGCGGTGGATCCTACCTCGTCCGGCAGCCGATCTTCGACAGTCAGCGAGTCGTGTACGGATACGAACTGCTCTTCCGTGCGCCGGCCGGCAGCATGTCTCAGCCGCCCCCGGGGCGCGGCGCACCGGCCGCCCTCGCCGATGCCGTGCTGGCCATCGGCCTCGACACCCTGACGCACGGGCGTCGTGCCTTCGTCAGCATCGCCGGCGATGCGCTGCTCGAGGGCGTTCCGACGCTGCTGCCCCCGGAACGCGTGGTCGTGGCGCTTGGCGACGACACCGCGGTCGACCGCGATACCGTTCAGGCCTGTGCGGCTCTGAAGAAAGCCGGGTACCGGATCGCCCTGCAGGACTTCCCCTTGAGCGATCTGCCCCCGGACCTCATGCCGCTGGCCGATTACATCAGGGTCGCCTACCAGACGCTCGGCACGCGGCCGCTTCGCGCGGCCGATATTCAGCGGCTCGGCCGCACCAAGGCGCAGCTCGTGGTCGGCGGCCTCGCCACCGCCGAGCAATTCGAGCGCGTCGTCCGCGACGGGTTCAGCTATTTCCAGGGGTCCTTTTTCGGCCAGGCGGTCATCAGACAGACGCGGGAGATTCCGGCGAAGCAGATGGCCTGTCTGCAGCTGCTACACGCCCTGAACCGGCCGAATCTCTCGATGGCCGACCTCGAGGACATCATCAAGCACGACGCGATGCTCACCTACCGGCTGCTCCGCGCGGTGAGCTCCGCCGCGACCGCGCTTCCCCACTCCGCCCCCGCGGTCCGATCCGTCCAACTGGCATTGACGCTGCTCGGCATCGAGACCGTCCGCCGATGGGCCTCGATCTGGATGCTGGCGGCGCTGGCCGAGCAGGGGCGGGGCGCCCAGGCCGAGCTCGTCACCATGGCGGTCATTCGCGCCCGGTGCTGCGAGCTGCTGGACGCGCCGACACACGAAGACGGCTTCCTGCTGGGCATGTGCTCGCTGCTCGACGCGATACTCGGTCAGCCGCCGGATATCGTGCTCGGCCTTCTCCCGCTCGCCGACGACGTGCGCCATGCGCTCTGCGGGGGGCAGAATCCACGACGCGTGCTCCTCGACTGCGTGATCGCCTACGAGCGCGGAGACTGGGACACGTGCGAGCAGCTGGCCGCGCGCGCCGGCCTCGACGCGGCGAACCTGCCGTCCGCGTACCGGGAGGCGCTCGCCTGGACGCGTGGTCTGCAGGGCACCGCGGCGTAAGACCTACGCCCCGCGCTTCTCCCGGAAGAACTGCTGGATGAGCTCGCGGCACTCCGCCTCCAGCACGCCGCCCGTGACCGCGAACCGGTGGTTGAGGCCCGGCAGGTCTGGCCCGCGGACCGTCGAGACGAGCGCGCCGGTCTTCGGCTCCGTCGCCCCGTACACCACCTCGCGGACACGCGCGTGGACGAACGCGCCGACGCACATCAGGCACGGCTCCACGGTCACATAGACGGACGCCTCGGTCAGGCGATAGTTCCCGACCACGCGTGCCGCCTCCCGCAGCACGAGGATCTCGGCGTGGGCTGTCGGATCGACTGAGGCAATCGGCTGGTTATAGCCGCGCGCGACGATTCGACCCTCGATGACGAGCACGGCGCCGATCGGCACCTCGCCGGCGGCCAGCCCGAGGCGCGCCTGCTCGAGCGCGGCCTGCATGAAGCGCTCGTGCCGGTCACCACCAACCACCAACCACCAACCACTAACCGAGAAAGAACTGATACGCCGGATTGTCGGACTCCGGCGTGGACGGATAGCCGAGGCCGTCGAGAAACTCGTGGAACGCCGGCAGGTCGCATTCCTCGACCTCGAAGCCCGCGAGCACCCGGCCGAAGTCGGCGCCGTGGTTCCGGTAGTGGAACAGGCTGATGTTCCAGCGGCCGCCGAGCTTGTCGAGGAACTCGGTGAGGGCGCCGGGGCGTTCGGGAAATTCGAACCGGCAGAGCCGCTCGTGGCGCACCTCCGGCGCGTGCCCGCCCACCATGTGGCGCACGTGCAGCTTCGCCATCTCGTTGTCGGTGAGGTCCACCGTCTCGTAGCCGCACGCGTTGAGCCGCGCCGCGAGCGCGGTGCCATCCTGCCGCGACTCGGTCGCGACGCCGACGAAGATGTGCGCCTGCGCGCGCCCGCTCAACCGATAGTTGAACTCCGTCACGACGCGGCGGCCGATCGCCGCGCAGAACTCGCGGAAAGCGCCCGGACGCTCCGGAATCGTGACCGCCAGCAGCGCCTCGCGCGCCTCGCCCACCTCCGCCCGCTCGGCCACGAAGCGCAGCCGGTCGAAGTTGATGTTCGCGCCGCTCAGCACGGCCACGAGCGACCGATCGCGCAGGCCCTCGCGCTCGACCCACGCCTTCAGGCCCGCCACCGCCAGCGCGCCCGCGGGTTCCATCACGGACCGTGTGTCGTCGAAGACGTCCTTGATCGCGGCGCAGATCTCGTCGTTGCTGACGCGCACGATCTCGTCGACCGTCTGCTGCACGATCCGGAACGTCAGTTCCCCCACCTCGCGCACGGCCACGCCGTCGGCGAAGATCCCCACGTGATCGAGGTGCACGCGGCGGCCCGCCGCGAGCGACCGGTACATCGCGTCGGCCTCGTACGGCTCGACGCCGATCACCTTCACGTCGGGCCGGAGCACCTTCACGTACCCCGCAATACCGGCGATGAGGCCGCCGCCGCCGACCGGCACGAAGACCGCCGAGAGGCGATCCTGGCTGTGGCGCAGGATCTCGGCGCCGATCGTCCCCTGCCCGGCAATCACGAGCGGGTCGTCGAAGGGATGAATGAACGTCTGGCCGGTCTCCGCCACCAGCCCGTCGCAGTGCGCCTTCGCGTCGGTGTAGCTGTCGCCGGCGAGCACGACCCTGGCGCCCATCGCGCGCACGGCGTCGACCTTGATCTGCGGGGTCGTCTGCGGCATGACGATCGTCGCCTTCAGCCCCAGCTTCTGCGCCGAGAACGCCACGCCCTGCGAGTGGTTGCCGGCGCTCGCGGTCATGATGCCGCGCGCCCGCTCCTCCTCGCACAGATGCGCGATCTTGTTGTACGCGCCGCGCAGCTTGAAGCTGAAGACCGGCTGCAGGTCCTCGCGCTTGAGCAGCACCTCGTTGGCGAGGCGCCGCGAGAGCCGCGGCGCCGGGTCGAGCGCCGTCTCCCGCGCGACGTCGTACACACGGCTCTTGAGAATGTCGTGGAGCAGCTGTGTGAGCATCGACGCTACACAGCGTACTACAGCGATGCGCGAACGGGTTCGGGCGTGCGGCGGGGCGTGATGCCGAGAGTATCGATCGCCATGCCGCCGACGACGCGGACGGCGGTCGGCCAGGTCAAAGGGCGCGTCTCGACGCGGACGCGCCCCGTCCGGATGGCGTGGCAGATCGACGCGGCGTCGGCCGCGGCCTCCACCAGCGAGTACGTCGTTCCGAGCTGGGCAAAGCGGTGCACGTCGCCGTTGCCGACCATCGGCTTGCCGTGCCTGCGCGCCCACCGGACGGCCGGAAGGTTGAAGTTCAACGACGCCGTGTACATCGCGTTGTACTCGACGGCATCGAACAGGTCGGCATGTCTCGTGAGGCGGCCGAACAGGCTCTGCGCGGCCGGGAAGTACGGATGCGGCGCGACGACGAGGCCGGCTTCGCGCTGCCTGAGGCGCGCGAGGTCGTCGAAGGAGCGCACGTCCTCGGCCGCGGCCTGGAAGTTCAGCAGCAGCACGTGCCGCCCCTCGATCGTGCGCTCGATGCCCGGAATGAGGGTCACGCCGCGCTCCGCGGCGTACGGGGCGAGCAGCGCGATATCGAGCTGCCGATCGTGCAGTGTGATGGCGAGCGCGTCGTAGCCGAGCGCCGCGGCACGGTCGATCAGCTCACGGCTCGAATAGGGAATCCGGTCGATCGGGTCGTCGGAGGTGTGCGAATGGAGGTCGACTTTCAGCATGCCTTCGGGGCCCCAGGGCCGTCCTTTCCTCTTTCACAAGTCGCGCCGGGGCCGCGCCCCGGCACCGGCCGGTGGGACACCCAACAGCTGAGTCTTGACTTCCTCATTGTTCCACAATGCTGCCGGATCCGTGGAATGGACGATCCGCCCGCGGCTCATCACGTGGGCCCAGTCGGCCAGTTTCACGGCAAACGCCACGTTCTGTTCCACCAGCAGGATCGACGTCCCCTCCTCGCGCAGGCGGCGGATCACGGCGGCCACTTCCGCCACCAGCACCGGCGCGAGTCCCTCGGTCGGCTCGTCGAGGACGAGTAGCAACGGACGGGCCACCAGCGCGCGTGCAATGGCGAGCATCTGCTGCTCGCCGCCGCTCAGCTCGTTGCCCCGATGGCCCGCGCGCTCGGCCAGGCGTGGAAAAACCGAGAACACCCGATCGAGATCGCCCCGCGCCGCAATCGCGAGGTTCTCGCGCACCGTGAGCGAGGGAAAGATGCGGCGGCCCTGTGGCACGAGGCTCACGCCGAGCCGGTGAATGCGATAGGGCGGCAGACGCGTGATATCGACGCCGTTCAAGGCAATCCGGCCGGCGCGCGCCGGCGTCAGGCCGACCAGCGACCGACAGAGCGTCGTCTTGCCGACACCGTTGCGGCCGAGCACCGCGGTCACCGCGCCTCTCGCGGCATCGAGACTGACGCCCTGCAGGACGTGGCTCTCTCCGTAGTAGGTGTGCAGATCCGTGACGGCGAGCACGTCAGCCCTCCGCGCCCGAGCCGAGATCACGGACGGGTTCCGTCCCCAGGTAGATGTCCTGCACGGCGCGATTCGCGCTCACCGCGTCGCGGTCGCCCTGCACGAGGACGCGCCCCTGGTGGAGCACGGTCACGCGCTCGGCAAACGCGAACGCCACGTCCATGTCGTGCTCGATGAGCAGCACGGCAATCGAGCGATCGAGCCGGTCGAGCAGGTCGTGCATCGAGCGGCTCTCGCCCGCCGAGAGGCCGGCCATCGGCTCGTCGAGCAGCAGCAGCCGCGGCCGGCCCGCCATCGACAGCGCCACTTCGAGCTTGCGCTGATCGCCGTACGAGAGATTCCGGGCGAGCTCGCGCGCCAGGCCCGAGAGCCCGAAGCGCTCGAGGAGCGCCCGCGCGCGCGCGTCCAGGTCGCCGTAGGCGTCGGCGCGCCGGTGCATGACGAGCTTACGGGCATCGAGCGCTTCGCATGCGAGCAGCACGTTCTCGAGGACGGTGAGCCCGGGGAACAGCTTCGTGATCTGAAACGTGCGCGCGATCCCGAGCGCCGCCCGGCGATGCGGCGCCAGGCGCGTCACGTCGGCGCCGAACAGCGCAATCCGCCCCGCCGTGGGCGCCAGCTCACCGCTGATCAGATGGAACAGCGTCGTCTTGCCGGCGCCGTTCGGGCCGATGAGCGCGTGCCGCTCGCCGGCACCGACGGTCAGGCTGACGCCGTCGACCGCCCGCAGGCCGCCGAAGTGGCGCGACACGCCGTCGAGGACCAGCGCCGGACTGCCGTTCACGCTTCTATCTTCTCGCTTCTCGGTTCGTGCTCTGGTTCGAGGTTCAGGTTCCGGGCACGAACCGGCGGGAGTACAGCGGCTGCCGCAGGTACTCGGCGGGGTTGAACTTCCAGAATTGGGACACGCGCGGAATCGTGTCGATGACGGTGTTCTGCAGCGCGCCGTTCACGCGATCCACGCGGCGGATGTAAATGGCCTGGATCGGGTTGCCGTACTCGTCGAGCTCCACCGGCCCGCGCGGCAGCCCCGTGGGTTTCGCGGCGCGCAGCGCCTCGAGCAGCTTGGTGCGATCCTCGACGCGGCCGCCGAGCGCCTCGATAGCGGCCAGCACCCACTTGCCGCCCGTGTACATGCTCTCGCCGTAGTAGCTGGCCGTCCTGTTGTAGCGGCGGCGAAACGCGGCCGTGAACCGCCGATTGTCGGGCGTATCGAGGGCCGCGCTGTACTGCAGCGCCGTCACGGTCCCGATTGCCTCGTCGCCCATCGAGATGAGCACGGCCTCGTCGGTCGTCGTCCCGGAGCCGATGAGCGGCACGCGCCCCTTCAACCCGTACTCCGCGTACTGCCGCATGAACTGCACCGCGGAGCGTCCGAGAAAGAGCGCGTAGACGGCGTCGACATCGCGGGGGATCTGCGCCAGGTACGGCGCGAAGTCGTGCACCGAGATCGGCGTCCACGTCTTCTGGACGACGCGGCCGCCCTCGGCCTCGAAGGTGCGCTGGAAGCCGCCGACCGACTCCCACCCGAACGCATAGTCGAGCGCGATCGTCGCGACCGTGCGGTAGCCGAGCGTGCGGTACGCGTACTCGCCGAACGCGTGGTTCGGCTGGCTGCTCGTCCAGCCCGTGCGGACGATCCACTTGCTGCGGCGGCGTTGTGTCAGGTCGTCCGATGACACCACCGGGAACACCATCGGAATCTGCTGCGCGTCGACGTACGGCGCGAGCGCGTAGCCGCTCGAGGCGAGGAGCGTCCCCGCCATCAGATGCACACGGTCCGACTCCACCAGCTTGCGCGCCTTGGTCAGCGTCTGCGCGGGGATCGCCTCGTCGTCTTCGACGATGAGCTGAATCTGGCGGCCGCCGGCGCGGTAGCCCACCTCGTCGAGCAGGAGGAGGAAGCCGTTGAGGATGTCGCGGCCGTTCTGCGCGAACGCGCCCGAGAGCGGCACGATGAAGCCGATGCGGATCGGCCCTTCGGGCGCCTGCGCACGGAGAAAGACGGCGCCGAGCGCGAGCGCGAGGATGACAGCGAAACACTTGATGCGCTTCATGCGTGCTCTGGTCCGGCTTCAGCCGGACCTCCTCCCTCCGAGATTCCAGATCCCCCGTGGGGCGGCCAGGATCGCCACGATATACACGATCCCGAGAATGAGCAGCCACCGCGCCGTGTAAGCGCTCATCACGTTCTTGAGCAGCACGATCGCGCCCGCGCCGAGGACCGGTCCGACGAGCGTGGCCGGTCCACCGAGCGTCACCATCAGAAAGAGCTCCGAGGAGGCGGTCAGGTCGAGGTACGTCGGGCTGACGAAGCCGTTGTAGTACGCCCACATCACGCCGGCGACGCTCGCAAACGCGCCGGCAATCACGAAGCTCAGATAGCAGTGCAGCCAGGTGTTGAAGCCGAGGCTCCGCATGCGCCCCTCGTTTTCGCGGATGCCGCGGAGCGTCAGGCCGAACGGCGAGCGGACGAGCGTCCGCATCAGCGCGGCCGAGGCGAGAAAGACCAGCAGCGTGACGTAGTAGAACGCCGCCGGGCCCGACAGCGGCAGCCCCGCGTGGGCGTCGAGCGTTGGAATCCCCGAAATGCCGTTGTCGCCGCCGGTCACCGGAATCCAGCGGTAGCTCAAGCCCCAGAGCACCATGCCGAGCGCCAGCGTAATCATCAGAAAGTAGACGTCGCGGACATGCGCCACGATCAGGCCGCACGCGGCGGCGAGCGCGGTGCCAATGGCCACCGCCGCGACGACCGTCGTCCAGAAGTCGGCGCGGTACGTCGTCGACAGCACGGCGACGGCGTAGGCGGCCACGCCGAAGAACGCCGCATGGCCGAGCGACGGCAGTCCCGTGTAGCCAAGGAGGATGTCGAGGCTCATCGCGAGCGTCGCGAGGATCACGATCTGCGTGAGCAGGCCGATCCAGTACGACCCGAGAAACAGCGGTCCCGCGACGAGCAGGAGCGCCATCGCCCCGACCGCCACGTGCCGGGCCGTCACCGTCCGCGCGACGTCACGCCCGGCCATACAGCCCCGTCGGCTTCAGCGCGAGCACGACCATCATCGGCGCAAACAGCGTGAAGTACGAGAGCTCCGGCACGAGCGCCTTGCCGAAGTTGTCGATCATGCCGACGACGATGCTCCCGACCAGCGCGCCCTTGAGACTCCCCATCCCGCCGACGATCACGACGACGAAGGCGAGCGGCAGCAGATCGAAGTCGAGGCCGGCATACCCGCCGAGGATCGGCCCACCCATGACGCCGCCGAACGCGGCGAGGCCGGCCCCGACGGCGAACACGACGCCGGAGAGGCGCGCCACGTTGATGCCGATGGCCGAGGCCATCTCCGGATCGTCGACCGTGGCGCGAAGGCGCGCGCCGATGAGCGTCTTCTCGTTCACAATCCAGAGCCCGACGCCGACGAGCGCGGCCACCACGATGACGAACAGCCGGTACGACGGGAAGACGACCTCGCCCATTTCGATCGATTCGCGCAGCCGGCCCGGATACTGCAGCGTGAAGGGATCGCCGCCCCAGATCATGAGCGCCAGATCCCGGAACAACAGCGCGAACCCCATGGTCATCATCATCTGCGCCAGCGGATCGGCGGGAAAACGGCGCAGGAACACGCGCTGCATGAGAAAGCCGACCGCCGCCACGACGAGGATCGCGACGACGGCGCCGGCGAAGAGGCTCCCCGTCCGGAGCACGACGGTGGAGGCGACGTAGACGCCCAGCATGTAGAACGAGCCGTGGGCGATGTTCACGATCTTCATCACCCCGAAGGCGAGCGTCAGGCCGCTGGCGATGAGGAAGAGCAGCGCCGCGGAGAAGAGGCCGTTGAGGGTTTGGGTGATGAGATAGGTCATGCGCGCCGGGTCCGCGGCGCCATTATGCCGGGTCCGCGCTTCGATGGCACGTCGCGAAACGCGGCACCCGGTCTACGTACGAATCGGTTACTGGCCGCCGCGGCCGCCGCGCCCGCCCCCGGGACCGGCGCCGCGGCCTTCGCTCGGCGGGGGCGGCTGGATGCCGAGTACCTTCTGGAGCGCGGAGTAGGCGCACGGCTCGTCCATGTTGCCGCCGCCGATCCCGATCGCGCCAATCAGCTGGTTCTCCAGGACGATCGGCACACCGCCAGGCACAAAGTAATAGGACAGCCCCGACTCGCGGCCCAGATCGGTGCGAATGAGCCGCCCCTCGACCGTCGCGAAGCGCTCGGCCACCGCGCGCGAGGGCGTCCGGGCGTAGAGCGCCGTCTTTGCCTTCATCAGGCCGGTCTCAACGCCGATCGGCACCACCCCGTCCATCACGTGAGCGTCGACGATGTCGCCGTTCGGCGCCAGGACGAAGATGGCGTAGTTGCCCGGCCCGCCCTGCTGGTTGCGGGCGAACTCGACGCAGGCGTCGACGAGCTGCCGCGCGACGGTCGCGTTGATCTGGTACTTGAAGAGCGTCCGCGCCGCGACTTCGTTGGAGACCACCGCCTTGGCGAGCGGCATCGGCGTATTTCCCTGGGCCGCAGCCGTGGAGGGAGCCAGGACCGCGCCAGCCACGACTGCCAATCCGATTCCGAGAAGTGTCTTCATCATGCTTGCACTCCAGGCACCCGAGGCACGTCAGGCACCCCAGGCACGTCAGTTATGTTCCAGAACGATCTTCATGCGCTGCGCGCCGCCGTCGGACCCGAGCAGACCGATTGCCGCCTTCAACTCACCGAGCGGCAGCACGTCGCTGATGAGCGGCTCGAGCCGCACCTGGCCGCGCTCGACCAGGCCGATCGCGCCCGGGTAATCCTCGCTCTTCGCCACGCGCGCGTTGATGAGCGAGAGCTCCTTGAAATAGAGGTCGTAGAACGGCAGCGCGCCTTCCTTCGCGGTGATGATCCCGTACATCAGGATGCGGCCGCCCGACCGCACCATCGTCACGGCCGAGGCGAGCTGCTGCACGACGCCGGTCGTCTCGATCACGACGTCGGGGCCGCGGCCCTCGGTCGCCTCGCGCACGCGCGCAGCCGCGTCGTCGCCGCTGGCGAACGTCAGGTCAGCGCCCAGCCGCTCGGCCAGCGCCCGCTTGTCGGCGCTGCGCGTGACGCCGATGACGGTCGCGCCGCGCGCCTTCGCCAGCTGGACGTGCAGCTGACCGGTGACGCCCAGGCCCAGCACGACGACATATTCGCCCGGGAAGACGTCGATCCGCCGCTGCGCGTGGAGGCAGGTCGTGAGCACCTGGATGATCGGCGCGGCGCGGCGGTCGATGCCGTCGGGCAGGCGGAAGACGTGGGTTCCCGGCGCGGCGAGATACTCCGCGAAGCCGCCGTGGGCGTCGCGGCCGAGCAGCAGCCCGTTCGGGCACAGATGCGTCTGGCCGATGCGGCAGTGGAAGCAGGCGCCGCAGTACAGCTCGGGATCGACGATGACGCGGTCGCCGGGCCTGAGCGGGCTCTCGCCCGCATCGACCACCTCGCCCGCCATCTCGTGTCCCATGATGCGCGGATAGCGCACCGGAATCGAGCCGTTGAAGATCTTGTAGTCGGTGCCGCAGATGCCGCTGTGCGTCACGCGCACCAGGACGTCGCCGGCGCCCCGGGCGGGCCGCGCCACCTCGTCGAGCACCAGCTCGCCCGGGGCGGTCAGCACCATCGCTTTCATGACGGCTACGCTCCGCGCGACGCGCCCTGCAGGACCTCGGGATTGACGGGGTTGCGCGGCGCCCGACCGGTCAGCACCGCCACCACTTCCTGCGCGGCCTTCGTCTGCAGCTCGACGAGCGACTCCTCGGAGTAGAAGCTCGTGTGCGGCGTGACGATCACGTTGTCGCGGCCGAAGAGGGGTGAATCGGCCGGCGGCGGCTCCTGCGCCATGACGTCGAGCGCCGCGCCGGCGATCTCGCCGGCGTCGAGCGCGGCGGCCAGCGCCGCCTCGTCGATGATCGGACCGCGCGCCGTGTTCACCACGTACGCCGTCCGCTTCATCTGTCGGAACGCGTCGGCATTGAAGAGATGGCGCGTCTCGGGCACGAGCGGGCTGTGGATCGACACGTAGTCGGACGTCTCGAGCAGGGTCGCAAAATCGACGCTCTCGACGCCCGCGCGCGCGAACACGTCGCGCGCGACGTACGGGTCGTACGCGATCACCTTCATGCCGAACGCCTTCGCCTTCGGCGCCACGAGCTGGGGAATCCGGCCGAAGCCGACGAGGCCGAGCACGCTCCCGCGCAGGCGATGGATCGGCACCACGTTCGGCATCTTCCACGTGCCGCCATGCACCTGGTGGTTGATGAACGGAATCTTCCGGACCACCGCGAGGAGCAGCGCCATCGTGTGGTCCGACACCTCGTCGATGCAGTAGTCGGGGACCTTCGTCACGACGATCCCTTTCTTCGTCGCCTCGGCGATGTCGACGTTGTCGACGCCGATGCCGAAGCGGGAGATGACGCGGCACTTCGTGAGCTGCCGGATCATGTCGCCGGTGATCTTCGCGTAGGTGACGAGGATGGCGTCGGCATCGCGCGCGAGGCGCAGAATCGCGTCCGCGGTCGGCTCGGGCGCGAGGGCGAGCGTAGCCCCGGCCCGCGAGAGCACCTCACGGGCCGGGTCGAGGTTGGGGAAAACGGAATCCGCGACGGCGACCTGGAAAGACATAGTCGGCAGTATGCAGTAGGCGGTAGGCAGTAACAGCAACTGGCAGAAAAGCAGCAGGCATTTCACTGCCTGCTGCTCACTGCCTACTACCGACTCATCGCTTCTTCCATGTGCTCCATGCGCGTGAAGACCACCGGGCCGTCGGCGCTGACGAGCACGTTCTCCTCGAGGCGGCAGGTCTGCTCGAGACCCGGATGCCCCGCGAACGTCTCGATCGCGAAGTACATGTTCTCCTTGATCTCCGCGGGGTACTTCAGCGAGTACGCGCGCGACATCCACATCCCCTCGTAGAGGGTGATGCCGATGCTGTGCGCGAACTGCTGCAGCGTCACCGTCCCGTAGGTGTCGTCGTCGTACGTCGGGAACTTCGAGGCGACGTCGGCCGTGGTGTTGCCCGGCTTCAGCTGCTCGAGCCCGGCGTACATCGAGTCGTACACCTCGCGGTAGAGATCGATCTCCTTCTGCGTCATCTTCGTGCCGTAGGGACCGCCGCACTTGAAGCAGCGCACGAAGTCGATGAAGTAGCCGGAGGGGCCGACCGCGTTGATGTCGACGATGATGAGGTCGCCCTGACGGATCAGCTTGTCGGTGGCCCACCGGCGGTAGGGGCTGGTGTTGCCGCCCGAGGCGACGATGATGTCGTAGATGATCTCGCAGCCGCGCTCGAGCATGAACTCGTGGACCTTCGCTTCGATCTCACGCTCGCGCACGCCCGGCTTGAGCCACTCGTACTTGATCTTCCACATCGCGGCGTCGCCGATGCTCGACGCCTGCTTGAGCAGCTCGATCTCGTCGCGCGTCTTGACGACGCGGGCGCGCGAGACCGCCGGCCAGCCGTTGACGATCTTCAGCCCCGCCTTCTGGAACGCCTCGAACGCGGGCATGTCGAGGTTGTCGATCCCGATCTTCTCCTTGAGGACGCCGTGCTCCTTGAGCACCTCGACGACGCTCTCGGCCATGCGGCCCGCCATGTACGGCACCGCGCCCTCGGCCCACTGCCACGTGATGGCCGGGCGGATGCGCCCCTCCATCCACGGCAGGTCGATCTTGGCGCACTGCAGGTCGGAGCCGGCCGTCTCGAACAGCGTCGGTTTGCCGTCGGCGGGCACCACCGCGTAGCGGATGTTGATGTTGTACTTCCAGTTGCCCTGGTAGGACGCCGTGGCGTAGCGGATGTTCGCGCCCGCGAACAGCACCAGCGCGCCGATGTCCTCCTTCTTCATCTCGGCCTGAAGCTTCACGAGCCGCTCCTGGCGCAGGCGATCGAAATCGACGCGGTACTGCCAGTCGGCGCCGGTCTGGCTGTACAGGCGCCGGGGATCGTACTCGTGCGGCTTGCCGAGCCAGCTCAGATCCATCCCATTGCTCTTGGCTTTCGGGTCAACAACCATGCTCATTGAACTGCCACTCCCTGAAGCGAAATAACTCCGCGCACAGAATTTTTCAACTATACATCGCGGTTCGCGGGCGAGGAAAGCGGCTGAGGGCTCGGAGGAAGGCGCTCCCACGGAACACCGAGGCACCGAGACACCGAGAAATTCAAAAAATCCGGTCTCGGTGCCTCGGTGGTCCGTCGGGGCGCTCAAGGCCTTCGGGGGTGGTCTACCGCGTCTCGGTCGGCGCCTGGCCCGGCTTGGGGCCGGTGTACTCCAGGATGAACAGACCGGTGCCGACGCGATCCGTGGCATAGGCGAGGCCGCGGTGGTCGATATCGACGTCGTTCATCTGGATGACGGTCGGCTGCCCTTTCGTAATGGGGTGCGAGCGCTCATTCGTCCGCGGCAGATAGTGGCCGATTTCCCGCAGGCTGAACGGATTCGACAGGTCGACGACGCGCATGCCGGCGTTGAAGTAGGCGACCCAGGCGATCTTGTCCTGGTAACGGTGGATCTGGCCGTTCTGCGTGTCGGCGTTCTGATGCGGGCCGAACCGGCCGCCGCGGGTGCAGAAGTCGCCGACCGGCACCTGCCAGGTCGACACGACCATCGGCTTGGACTCGTTCGTGATGTCGACCATGTACGAGGCCGCGCGGATCGGGTTTTCACACGGTGCGGTGTCCGCCGCGCCTCCCGCCTCGTCCACCACGAACGCGTAGGTCCTCGGCAGCCCTTTCGCGCCGATGTTCGGCACCTGGTTGTAGACGATCGGCGACACCGTGTGCGGCCCGCGGAACGGCGGGTTCATGTCGAGCGACCAGAGCAGCTTCTGGTTGGCCGGATCCGAGATGTCGAACCCGGCAATGTGGCCACCCGCGTTGCGGTAGCCGACGTAGAGCCGCTTGTTCTCCTCGTCGACCACGGGGTGGTGCGTGTACTGCCCTTCGTAGCCGGGCTCGCCCTCCTTCAGCCCCGGCAGCCAGGATCGCCCCAGGAACTTCGGCTCGCGCGGGTTGCGCAGGTCGAAGATCTGGACGATGACGTTGCGGAAGCCCGGCTCGCCGGAGGCGGCGTAGAAGTACCCCGTGTCGGGCGACCACCAGCCTTTGTGCGCGCGGATGATGAACTTGCCGCCGCAGCCGCGCCCGCACGAATTGGGCGGCGTCCCGGTGATCTCCGCGACCAGTGAAATCTTCGACGGATCGGTCGCGCGGTCGGTGATGTCGAAGATCTGGTACTTGAGATCCTCGCCCGTCTCGCCTTCGGTCAGCCGCTCCGAGTTGCGGATCAGATAGTCGCGCCCCGAGCCGTCGTGCTTGTAGTCGTACACAACCGACACGCTGCGCGAGTTCCGATCCGCGTCGTTCGGGATGTGCCACACGTAGCGCGGATTCGCCGGATCGTCGACGTTGAGGATGGAAGTGCCGTTCCATTCCTCTCTGCCGGTGAGCGGGTTCATCTTCGGCTTGCCGTCCCAGTAGCTCTCGTGGTGGCCGACGTACACCCAGCTCCCGTTCGCCGGATCGGAGAGCGTGGTCACGACGAGCGACTCACGGCCCTGCAGGTCGTTGGAGCCGACCAGGCGCACGTTCTCGGCGCTCTCGGCGCGCGGATCGGCGCCGGCGGCGGTCGCCTCGCCGCCGCCCGCGGCGGGCGCGGCACGGCACCCGACCGCGAGCCACGTCGTCAACGCGACCGCGGCGCCACATGCAATCCCACGAAACATCTGCTGCATGGTGACCTCACTGGTCCGGCTGAAGCCGGACGCTACGCACACGTCAAAACCTGACCACGGCCTCGAGCTGCAGCGCGCGCGGCGTCTGCGGATTGGTGTAGGTCAGGAAATTCTGACGATTGTATATGCGGTTGGCGCCGTGCGTGCCCAGGAGGATCGCCCCGAACACTCTGCGCATGCTGAGGCTCCTTTCGAACGAACGGAGTATCGGATGAGGCTATGGGCTTCGGGCTTGGGGCTTCGGCGTGCCAGAAGCCAAGAGCCCAAAGTCCAAAGCCCGAGAGCGCTCAGAACGTGAAGCGGACCCCGATCTGAGCCGTGAGCGGGTCGTCGGTCACGATCGGCACCATGAAGACGCTCGAGTTGCGGTTGCCGGTCGGCGCGCCGTAGTTCACGTGATTGGTCAGGTTGTACACCTCGAGGAACACCCCCGCCGACGTGCGCTGGAAGCGCCAGATGTACTGGGCACGCGCGTCCAGACTCACCTTGTTGGGACCGTCGATGCCGTTGCGCACCGCCGTCCCCTGCGCGTCGACCTCGGACAGAATCGGGCGCGTCAGGTCATTGACGCCGCGGACCGGACGATCGTTGTTGATGCCGTCGCCGTTGACGTCCGAGCCGATCGTCTCGTTGATCGGGTATCCGGAATAGGCACGGAGCAGCATCCCGGCGCCCAGGCCCCTCCAGATCTCCACGTTCGCGCTCGTCGCGAACGCGTGCCGGTTGTCGCGCAGGCAGGCGCCATAGTCGCGCCGCGGGTCGCGGTCGTTGGTGAACGACGCGGCCGGCGCGGGAGCGGCCACGGGGGTGTTGATGACGTCCCGGCAGCGCGCCAGCGTGTAGCTCACGCGACCCGACCACCGGTTGGAGTACCGCTTCTCGAGGCCCAGCTCCAGCGAGTCGAAGTCGCTGTTCAGCGCGTCGAGCGTCTGGTACTGGTAGAAGCCCTGGAACGCGGCGGTCCGCGCCGAGCCAGTGACGAGCGCGCTCGCCGGATCGAACGCGGCGACGCCAGGCCGCGTGATGCGCCCGGCGGCCGTGAGCGGCCCTTCGTTGATATCGATCGGCGACGTATTGTCGTACCCCCGGTTGCCGACGTAGTCCACTGACACCGCGGTGTCGCGCATGACCTCGTGCTTCACGCCGATGCTGAAGTTCCACGTGTACGCCATCCGCCGGTCGCCGTCGACGAGCGGCCCCGTCGTGGTGGTGTTGACGAACCCGCCGCCCAGCACCTGGTTCCGCATCCCCTCGAGGAACGTGCGGCACGCGGGGCTGATCACGGCCACGCCCGCCTTCGACCCGGCGGCCGGCTGCAGGCACGCCGTCCGGTCGGCGGTCGTGCCGGTGGGCAGCGCGCCCGTGACGGCCGGCGACGCGACCTGCCCGGTGTCGTAGGTGACCGTCGGCGCGATCACCGTGCCGCGCGCCAGCAGCGCCAGGACGGCGAGCTGCTGATACTGGTACACTCTGCCGACGCCGCCGCGCACGACCGTCCGGTCGGCGCCGCCGACGTTGTACGCGAATCCGAACCGTGGGCCGAACGCATCCTTCGTCTCGGGCACCGCGTCTTGCCAGTCGTACCGGACGCCGATGTTCAGCGTCAGGTTGCGGCTGACCGCCCACTTGTCGGAGACGTACCCGCCGACTCGGTAGTCGACGACGTCAAAATTCACCTGGCCCATGGCTACCTGGAAGCGCCACGGATAGCTGCGCGGATTGGCCGCGTTGAACGGCGTATTGGTCGGGAACATGTAGTTCCCGATGAAGTTCGCGGCCACCCCGCTCGGCTCGAGCGGGTTCCGCATGAAGCTGAACCCGGTCTTCACCGTGTGCTCGCCGCCCCACCCCGACTTGATGAACGTCAGCGAGTCGTCGATCGTGAAGTCCCGCACCTCGTTCTGGCCGTACGTGTTGCGGTTGCCTGCGAGGTAATCGGGATGACTGTTCTGCGGACCGAGGGTCAGCGGATCCAGCTGGGCGAACCCGATGAACTTCCAGTTGTCATCGAAGACCACGCGCGGCCCCTGCCGGAGGCTCTCCTGCACGCGGCCGACCCGCACCTCGTTGGTCGCGCGGTTGCTCAGCACCGACGTCCACGAAAAGTTGTAGACGATGTCGCCGGCGTCGTTCTCGTGGCGCGACGCGTCGAGAATCGCCAGATCGCCTTCGAGCTCATCGTTCTGCGTCAGGATTGCCTCGCGCAGCCAGCTGAACTTCAGGCGGTGGTTCGTCGACGCCTGAAAGTCCAGGCGCAGGTAGGTGTTCGGCCCCGTGAACTTCGTGTAGTTCGAGTACGGCACAGCCAGCGGCGCGGCGTCCGCCGGGAAGTTGAGATTGGCGGCCTGCTTCTGGTTCGTATACTCGAAATTGCCGAAGTAGAAGAGGCGGTTCTGGACGATCGGGCCGCCGACATTACCGCCGAACACGTGGCTGCTCGAGTCGGGGTTCTCCTCGCCCGCCTGCTTCAGGAAGTAGTCGGTCGCCTGCAGCGCGTTCCCCTGGTAGTACTCGAACGCGCGGCCAAACACGTTGTTGGTGCCGCTGCGCGACACGGTGTTCACGACCACGCCGGTGGAGCCACCGTACTCGGCGCCGTACTGGTGCGTCTGCACCTGGTACTCGGCCATCGAGTCGAGGGAGATGCGCGCCTGCGTGCCCTGTGCGCCGCCGAGGCGCGAGTCGTTGTTGAACTGCCCGTCCACGAGGAACAGGTTCGACGTCGTCGCCTGCCCGTTGGCGCTGTACTGGCCGCCCTCGAACGCCCCCGGCTGCAGCGCCGGCACGAGGCCCGGGATGGTCGTCATCAGGCTGAACTGGCTGCGGTTGAAGGCCGGGAGATTGTCGATGTCCCGGCTGGTGATGTTCACGCCGATCCGGCTCGCGGTCGCTTCGACGAGCGGCGCCTCCGCCGTCACCGTGACGCTCTCCTGCACCCCGGCGAGCCGCAGCGTCAGATCCAGCGTGACCTCCTGCCCGACGGCCACCACCAGTCCCTGCTGCGTCGTCGTCTGAAAGCCCTGCAGCTCCGCCCGCACGGTGTACGTGCCGGGGAGCAGCGTGGGAATCGTGAACCGTCCGTCGACTTCGCTGACCGTGGTCCGTTCCTGGCCGGTCGCTTCGTTGGTGACGGTCACCGTGACGCCCGGCAGAACGGCCTTCTGCTGGTCGAACACCGTGCCGCTGATGTCCGCGGTGCCCCCTTGGGCAAACGCGGAGGTCGCGGCCAGCCATGCGCTGATCGCGATGAGCAGGGTCAACGAAACACGCCGTAGGAGCACACACACCGAACGGCTCTGCCTCATGAAACAGCCTCCGTGAGATAAGCGCAAAAAATTTCCAATAAGCGACGCTACGCGGGTCGTGGGGGCGTGTCAAGCAAGCCGGGTTTCACGCGAATGTAGGAAAATCTGCAAAAAACGCCGCAGCACGCGGGTCAGAGTTTGCGTGGGATCCCGACCGCTGGCGCGTTCGGATAGCACTGTGCAGCTGCAGCCGTAGCGGAATCTTTTCGCGACTTGGGAAGAGTTCCCCGCGCGGCCGGCGCGTCCTGCATGGGCATGCTGAAGCGGCGCGTGCGGTGCGATCGTAAGCGTGCAGCGCCGCGGCCACGACCTGGCCGCCTTCGGAGGTGGACGGAGCCGGGTTCGGCGTGATGATCGAGCCGCGCTGCTGTGCCGCGGTCTTCCGCGGTCAGGTGCCGGCCGCGAGCCGCTTCCCCTCCTGGGCGCGCTTGGCCTTGATGGCGGCGTAGACCTTCTCGGAGGTGGCCGGCAGCGACGTCACGCGAACCCCGACCGCATCGTGGATGGCGTTGAGGATCGCCGCCGCCGTCGCCACGCAGGTCGGCTCGCCGACGCCCTTGGCGCCGAAGGGACCGGTCGGATCGTAGCTGTCGACGATGTCGACCTCCACTTTCGGCATGTCGAGCGAGGTCGGCATGATGTAGTTCGTCAGGTTGGGATTGATCTGCCGCCCGTTGGCGTCGAACAGCATCTCCTCCTCGAGCGCGAAGCCCACGCCCATCGAGATGCCGCCCTCGACCTGCCCCTCGACGAGCATCGGATTGATCGGCGTCCCACAATCGTGCGACGCCACCACCCGGAGCACCTCCACCTCGCCCGTCTCGTCGTCCACGTCGACCTCCGCAATCTGCGTGGCATAGACGTAGGTGGCGAAGGGCTTCCCCTGCCCCGTTTCCGGGTCGAGGGCGGCAGTCGCCGGGTTGAAGCTTGCGCTGCCGAGCGGCGGATCCCCGTTCACGCCGCGGGCGCGCTCGGCGACGTCGCCGATGTGCAGGCTGCGCGAAGGGAAGCCCTTGATCTGGATCTTGTGATCGCTCACCTCGAGATGATCGGGCTTGACTCCGAGCAGCGGCGCCGCCACGTCGAACAGAATCTTCTTCGCCTTCTCGGCCGCCAGTCGCGCCGCATTGCCGGTCACGTACGTCGTGCGGCTCGCGATCGCGCCGGTGTCCATCGGCGTCGTGTCGGTGTCGGCCGAGACGACGTGCACGTCGTCGGTCGCGATGCCGAGCTCCTGCGCCACGATCTGCGCCAGAATCGTCAGCGAGCCCTGACCCGTTTCGACGGTGCCCGTGAGGAGCGTCGCCGTGCCGTCCTCGTTGACCTTGACGACCGCGGCGCTCGGATTGGCCGACACGGTGAAGCCGATCGGGTACCACATGCACGCGATGCCGCGTCCGCGCCGCTTCATGCCCGCACCTCGGCACCGTTCCAGCCGAAGCGCTGCGCCGCCTGCAGCAGCGTCTCCCGGACGACGACGCTGTGCAGCTGCTGGCTCGTGGGACTCAGCGAGCCTTCCCTCAGCACGTTGCGCAGCCGGATCTCGAGCGGGTCGATCCCGAGCGCCTCGGCGATGTCGTCCATGTGCGACTCATAGGCGAAACAGACCTGCGGGGCGCCGAACCCCCGCATCGCCCCAGTCATCGTCTTGTTCGTGTAGACAACGAAGGCTTCCGCGTAGATGTTCTCGATGTCGTACGGCCCGGGGGACAGGATGCACGCCTTGGCCAGCGTCGTCTCGCTCCACGAGCAGTACGCGCCGCCGTCCAGTACCAGACGGACCTGACGGGCCAGGATCCGCCCTTCCTTCGTCACGCCCGTCTTGTAGTCCATGATGATGGGGTGTCGCGTCGTGGACGAGGTGAACTCCTCAGGGCGCGTGAAGGTGCACTTGACGGGCCGGCCGGTCTTCTTCGCGAGGAGCGCCACCACCGGCTCGGTCGTGATCTCGTTCTTGCCGCCGAAGTTCCCGCCGACGACAGTGGCAATGATGCGAATCCGGCTCATCGGGACGGCCAGCGTGCGGGCGAGATCCGCGCGGCCGAGCGTGATGCGGCCGAGGGTGGAATAGATCGTCACCCGGCCGTTGGCGTCCCACGTGGCCAGCGATGAATGCGGCTCGAGCGGCACGTGCTCGACCATCTGCGTGCGGTAGCTCGCCTCGAAGATGCGGTAAGACGCCGCAAATCCCTTCTCGACGTCCCCCTTCCTGATCACCTTGTGTCCGTAGATGTTCGGATTCGGGGCGTGCAGGCCCGGCGTTTCGAGCTTCAACGACTCGAGCGGATCGAGCACCGGCGTGACGGGCTCGTACTCGACCTCGATCTTCTCGAGCGCCTCGGCGGCAATCTGTTCGGTCACGGCCGCCACGGCGGCGACGCCGTCGCCCGCGTGAAACACCCGCTCGCCGGCCAGGACCGGCTGGTCCTTGAGCGAGGGCCCAAACGAGTTGCAGGGGACATCGCGGGCGGTAACCACGGCCACCACGCCCGGCAGCGCCTCGGCCTCCTTCGTGTCGATGCGCACGATCCGCGCCGAGGCGATCCCGGCGCGCTTGATCTTGGCAAAGAGCATCCCGGGGAGGTAGAAGTCGTCGATGTACTTGGTCTGACCGAGGCCGTGCAGGCGGGCATCGGGCCGGGTGGCCCGCTGCCTCACGGCCGGCGTCTGCTGGCGGACTTCCGGGACCAGTGTTTCGAGCGGAAGCGGCGCCAGCGGCGCCGCCGCCGGGGCGCGCAGCATCTCGCGCAGCGCCTCGGTCTGCGATTCCCGTTCGATGACAGCGGCTTTCTTGTCGTCGGTCTCTTTCTTGTCCACGCTCTCGTCCTCCGGCCTATGCCACGGACCCCGCCGTCCGCTCGTCGCGACCGGCACGCGCCACCGCGCGAACTGCCTCGATCATCTTGGAGTAGCCCGTGCAGCGGCAGAGATTGCCGGCCAGGGCATCCCGGATCTCCTCTTCGGTCGGATCTGGGTTCTCGTCGAGCAACGCCTTGGCCGATATGATGATGCCCGGCCCGCAGAAGCCGCACTGCAGCGACCCCTTGTCCTCGAACAGCTGCTGCAGCGGGTGCAGCCGCTCCATCGTCGCCAGCCCTTCGATGGTCACCACGTCGCGGCCGTCGGCCTGGACCGCCAGCATCAGACACGAGTTGACCGACTTGCCGTCGACCATGACCGTGCAGGCGCCGCAATCGCCCACGTCGCACCCGAGCTTGGAGCCGGTGAGACCGAATTCTTCGCGCAGCAGCCTGAGCAGCGTCGTCTCGGGCGACACACTGGCCGTACGGGCCTCGCCGTTGACCGTCAGCGTCACCTTCGCCATGTCACCGTTCTCCGCGCCTGGAGGCCTGAAGGCCTCCGGCGACCTTTCCTGATCGTTTTGACTGCGCGAGAGCGTACGCCCCTTCCAGCGCCCGCCGGCTGAGCACGGCGATGAGGTCCCGCCGGTACTCGGCCGAGGCGCGGAAGTCGTTGATCGGCTTCGCGTCGCCGACGGCGAGACGTCCCGCTTCGGCCATCGCGGCCGGCTCGATGGCGCGGCCCTCGAGGTAGGCTTGCGCGCTGGAGGCGTGGATGACCTTCGGCGCCACCGCACCGAGCGCGATCCGCGGCGCCACGAAGACATTGCGATCCCAGTCGACCCAGAAGCTGGCGGCCACGTTGACGAGCGCGAGCGCCTGGCCTTTGCGCAATCCGAACTTCAGGAAGCACGCCGGCTTCCCGAGGTTCTCTCTGGGGATGAGGATGTCCACGAGCAGCTCGTCTGGCTTGAGCGCCGTCTTGCGCGGACCGACGAAGAAGTCGGCCAGCGGCATCGCACGTTGCCCCGCTGGACTGAGCAGCGTGACGCGCGCGTCGAGGGCGACGAGCGTAGGACCGCTGTCCACCGAGGGCACGGCCGTCACGAGATTGCCACCAAGGGTTCCGAGATTCCGAGTCTGCACCGCCCCGATCGTGTGGGCCGCGTCGAGCAGCGCCGGAAACAGGTCGCGGATGACTGGCGAGCGCATGATCTCGGTATGGGTGACCAGCGCCCCGATGCTGAGACCCGCGTCAGTCATCGAGATGTGCCGCAGGTCGTCCGCCCGTGAGATGTCGACGACGACATCAGGCGCGTGGGAGGACGGCGCGAATTTCAGGTCGGCCATCAGATCCGTGCCGCCGGCAATCACCTTGACCTTCGCCGTCGGCACCCGTTCAGCCAGCAGCGCCACCGCGTGCCGAGAATTCCGGGCCACGACGACTTCGAACGCTTTCATTTCGACGATGGCTCCAGCTCGAGTGCTGTGGGCACAATTCGGCGGTACTATACATCGCGCCGAACAGACCGGTCCAGGAAGGGACGCGCGCCCTAGCGACGCGAAACGGGCTCCGGCGTCCGCACACCGGTATGGCGCGTCGACGACACCGACGACACGGAGCGACGGCGGAATTTCGGCAGAAGCGGCGCGGCCGCCGGCGCGTCGTCCATTGGCAGCCGGAAGCGGCGGATTCCGTCGTACGAATGGAGCGCAGCGGCGACGGCCGGCGCCGTCGCGACGCAGCCGATCTCGCCCACGCCTTTGGCGCCGTACCCGCCCACCTCGTCGGGCACTTCGATCAGGATCACGTCGATAGGCGGCGTGTGCTTCGCCGGAACGATCCCCAGATCCCGGAGCCCCAGCGTCACGGGCACCCCGCCCACCGACGGGAAATGCTCGGACAATGCATACCCCAGGCCCATGTGCACGCCGCCCTCCATCTGCTCGGCGCAGAGACGCGGATTGATGGCGCGGCCGACATCGTTGGCGACCATCACGCGCTCGACCCGACCCTGGTCGTTCAGGACGACCACCTGCGTCGCGTAGCTGAACGTGAGGTGCGTGGTGGGATTCAGGACCGATTCCGGCGTGCCCGGGCGCGTCGTGAACTTGCACACGTACTCGCCGCCGTACTCGCGGCCGACGAGCTGCTCGAGCTGTTTCATCCGCAGCGCGGGGTCGGGCGTGGGGCCGGTCGGCTCCTGTGTGAGCGGCAGTGATTCGAGGTCGGCCGCGAGCTTCCGAGCCGCCTGCTGTGCCGCGGCGCAGCTCAGCGTCGTCCCGCGCGAGGCCCACGTCTCGCCGCACTTCTCGCCGAGCTCGGGGTCCCACGCGACCGTCATGATGTCGGTCGGGAGCGCCGTCTCCTCGGCCACGGCCTGCATGGTGGCGGTATAGACGCCCTGGCCCATCTCGGTGTAGCCGTTGAAGATCTCGAGCCGGGGCCCCTCGACGACCCGAATTCGGATGTAGCCCCCTTCGATGGTCCCGTTGCCGAGACCGGTGCTCTTGATGCCGCAGGCGAGGCCCCTGTACTTCGCCTGCTTGTAGACGTCCTTCACCGCCTCGAGCGCCAGCCGCGCGCCCCTCACGTTTTCGCGCATGATCTGCCCGGTGGCAAAGCAGTCGCCCGGGTTGAGGATGTTGCGCGCCCGGATGTCCCAGCCGTCGACGCCGACCCGTTCGGCCAGCAAGTCGAGCATCCCCTCCATGGCGAACTGCGCCTGGTTGCTGCCGAAGCCGCGCATGGCGCCGGCGTTGGGGTTGTTCGTGTAGACGGCCTTCGACTCGACGTCGACGTTCGGCACGCGGTAGACGCCGCACGAGTGGCAGGCGGCCCGCAGCGCGCACTTGGCGCTGGTCGTGTGATACCCGCCGGCATCGGCCACGATGCGCGAGCGGACGGCCAACAGGCGGCCGTCGGCATCGGCCCCGACGGTGAGCGTCACCGTCATCGCGTGGCGCTTGACGTGGTGCTGCGTCGACTGCTCGCGCGTAAGAACGGTCTTGACCGGCGTCTGCAGCAGATACGCGGCCAGCGCGGTCTGACCTTGAATCGAGAGCTCTTCCTTGGCGCCGAAGGCGCCGCCGCTCGCCGACAGAATGATCTCGACGTCCTTCGGATCGACGTTGAGGATCTTGGCAATCTGTGCGTGGTCGTACACCGACCCCTGGCTATCGGTGTGGACGCGCACGCCCTTGCCCTGCGGGATGGCGAGGCATGCCTCCGGCTCGAGGAACGCGATGTCGATCGGCTGCGTCTGGAACGTCGCCTCGGTGACGTGCGCGGCCGTCTCGAGCGCCGCGTCGACATCACCGCGCGTGAAGGCCGTCGTCGGCTGCAGGATGTTCGAGGGCCGCGGCGCAAACGTCCGCTCCGAGTGTACGAGCGGCGCTCCAGGCTTCATCGCCTCGAACGGATCGGTGATCGGCTCGTAGACCTCGTAGTCGACCTTGACCTTCCCGGCCGCCTGCCGCGCGCGGAACTGCGTGTCGGCGACGACCATCGCGAGAAAGTCGGCCACGCAGCAGGTGACCTCGCCATCGGCGACGAAGATCGGCTGGTCGGGATCGTTGAGACCGGTGCCGCGGAACCCGGTGACGTCTTTCGCGGTGAAGATCCGCACGACGCCCGGCATCTGCTCCGCCTCGGACGCGTCGATCTTCAGCACCTTTGCGCGGGGATGCTCGGCGAGCACCATCGCGCCGTGGAGCATGCCGGGCACGCGCATGTCGTCGACGAACGGCTTCTGGCCGAGCGTCTGCTCCAGGCCGCCGTGCCGCGGGACGGAGCGGCCGATGCCGTGGCCGTGGCCATTGCCGCTGCCGGCGAATGCCGGATTCCGCTTCAGACCGAACTGCTCGCCGAAGTAGTCGTGTCGCCGCGGTTGCTTCGGCAGTTCGCCGCCCGTTCGGTACGCCTCGCCGGCCGTCTGGATCGCGTCGACGATCCGGCCGTACCCCGTGCAGCGGCAGATGTGGCCGTCGAGGGCCTTGGCAATCGTCTCGCGGTCGTCGGTCTTGCCGTGCTCGACGAGCGAGGCGGCCCGAACCACGATGCCCGGGATGCAGAAGCCGCACTGGACGCCGCCTTCGAGGACGAACGCCTCGGCAATCGTCCGCCGCAGGTCCTCGGGAATGCCCTCGA
>JACPCS010000050.1 GCA_016184455.1 Acidobacteriota bacterium | reverse complement strand
AGGATTCCGCGGCGAATGAGCCGCGGCCTCATTGAAGCGACGTAGAAATTCGTGAGGTCTTCCTGATCCGCAAGATTCCGCGGCGAATGAGCCGCGGCCTCATTGAAGCCCTGGACCCGCCGTGGAGATTTGCAAGTGCTGGTAGATTCCGCGGCGAATGAGCCGCGGCCTCATTGAAGCACGACTGGCACGGACGTCGCCAACCGGATCTGGTCGATTCCGCGGCGAATGAGCCGCGGCCTCATTGAAGCGCCGCGATCGTCACTTCTTCGCTGCGGCGCGGACGAGCAGGATCGGTATGCGCAGCTCGTGTCTCACGCGATCGACGGTCGCTCCGCGGATGAGATCGTTGAAGAAGCGATGGCCGTGCGTGGCCATGGCCACAAGGTCCACCGCCTCGCTCTGCGCCGCGTGGATCAATTCCGTCGCCGGGTCGCCGAGCGCGAGCTTGCCGCGCGCCGTGAGCCCCGCGCTGTTCAGCCTGGCCACGAGCCCTTCCAGGTACGCACGGTCCTCCCGCATTTCTTCCGATTCGCGAAGACCCAGGTCCTCGAAATGGCGTGCCGCAAAACCGTCGGCGACGTGCACGAGCAGGAGCGACGCGCCGACGTGTCGTGCGAGCTGCTCGACGTGCTGGAGGATCGTCTCATCGGCATCGGAGTGCTCAATCGCGACGAGGATGTTCCGGTACATGGGCTCACCCTCCGAATGTCCGGATCAGCAGCCACACGTTCAGTCCCGCAATCAGCAGCGCCGTCGGCCATGCGAGCATCCGCACCCACGCCGGCGCCACGAGCGGGCCCATCCTGCGCCGATCCGTTGTGAACCTGACGAGGGGAAAGACGGCGAACGGGAGCTGAAGGCTGAGGATGACCTGGCTCAGAATCAGCAGGGCCCCCACGCCCCGTTCACCGTACAGGGCCGTGACCACGACGGCCGGGATGATGGCGAAGAGCCTGGTGATCAGCCGGCGAAGCCAGGGCCGAAGACGCAGGTCGAGGAACCCTTCCATGACGATCTGGCCGGCCAGCGTTCCGGTCAACGTCGCATTCTGACCCGACAGCAGCAGGGCCACGGCGAACAGGGTGCTCGCCGCCGTCGTGCCGAGCAGAGGCGACAGCAGCTGATAGGCGTCGCCGATGTCGGCCACGTCCTCGTAGCCGGTCCCGTAAAAGACCGCGGAGGCCATCACGAGAATCGCCCCGTTGATGAAGAGCGCCGACATCAGCGCGACGGTGGAATCGAGGGTGGCGAAGCGGATCGCTTCGCGGCGGCTCTCGAGCGTGTCCGTGTACTTTCGCGTCTGGACCACCGACGAGTGCAGGTAGAGATTGTGGGGCATGACCGTGGCCCCGAGAATGCCGATGGCGATGTACAGCATGTCGGCGTCCCGGAGAATCGCCGGTGTCGGCGCGACGCCACGCGCGATCGCGCCTGCGTCGGGTTGCGCCAGGTACAGCTCGACCACGAACGAGGCGCCGATGGCCAGAATCAGGCCGACGACGAGCGCTTCGACATACCGGAAGCTACGGTATTGCAGGTACAAGACGAGCAGCACGTCGAGCGCCGTGAGGCAGACGCCCCAGACGAGCGGCAGCCCGAAGAGCAGATTGAGCGCCACCGCCGCGCCGATGACTTCGGCCAGATCGCAGGCGCCAATGGCGATTTCGCAGAGCAGCCAGAGCGCGACCGTAGTGGCCGGGGCATAGGCGTCGCGGCACGCCTGCGCAAGGTCGCGCCCGCTCGCAATGCCGAGGCGCGCCGCGAGCGCCTGCAGCAGAATCGCCATCAGGTTCGACACGAGGATCACGCTCAGCAGCGCGTAGCCGTACCGTGCGCCACCCGCGAGGTCGGTCGCCCAGTTGCCCGGGTCCATGTAGCCGACGGCCACCAGATAGCCCGGGCCGGCAAAGGCGACGAACTTGCGCAGAAGCCCGGTCTTCGGGATCGGAATCGTGGCGTGTACTTCGGGCAGCGTGACCGTGCCACGCTGTGCCCGCCAGCCCGGCTGCGCGTCGGGGACTCGTGACTCCTGGACCATCAGCGGTTCCTGTTCCGCAGGAAGTAGATGGACACGAGCAGGATGAGGGCCACAAGAACCAGCTGCAGCATCGGCCGGGCGTCCCACCAAGACATGCCGATCACCCTCGAGAACGTATCTCCGCCACGGGTCGCCATCGCCCTTGTCGGGCGCGATGATTCATACCGGCGGTATGACTGCGAGTCGTGCGATCGTGTGCTGCAGCCACGCAGCGGCGGCGCGGTACGGCACCGAATCGGTGGCGGCGAGCGAGTCGAGAAACGGCGCGATCCAGAAGCCGAGATGATCGCGCAGGAACGCGTCATACGCCTGCCGGGTCACGTCGAGCTCCTCCTGCAGGCCCGCATCGGCAGCGAACGCGCCTTTGAACGAGAGATACGCGACGAAGTCGAGCTCGACCGCGATGTTGTCGGGCACCTCGCGTTCCTGTGCGTCGGGGTCGTAGGCGAACGCCTGATAGAAGCCGCCGATCGCGGCGAGCAGCGGGCCGCGTCCCGCCAGGGCCGCTCGATCGAACGAGGACTCGCACGACGGCAGACCGCCGGGACCGAGCACGCGATAGAACTCGCCCTCCCAGGTGTCGAAGGGAATGTCGACGAGCGGCGCCGCGCAGTCCCGCGTGTCGTCGGGCAGCATCGGCAGCAGCATCCGGAGCTCGGCGAGACCCTCGGGTGTGGGCGCGCGGAAGATCGTCGACGCGAACCGCCAGCAGACGGCGCGCTCGAGCCACACGCGCAGCGTCGCGTCGTGCGCCGTCACCTCGCGGCCGTCGCCTGCAGCACCAGGGGAATCCATACCGACCTCATCTTCCGCGCGCCGGCCTGCCGCGACGTGCCGTCCCAGACCGCGACGGCCAGGAACGTCTTCTGTCCGGGCGTCAGGCGCGCCATGCCGGGTCCTTCATCGAGTGGACGCGCGATCGTCACGAGCCACTGCCCGTTGCGCCACGCGCCGTGGCCGAGGGCCTGCTGGGAGGGTGCGGCGGCCGTCGTGCCGTATCCCTCGGCGACCAGTTCCTGTACCGCCGAGGTACTCGCGCGGCGCGTCACGGGATTGCCCGCGGCGTCAGCGGGCGCGTAGCGGCGGGCCATTTCCTCCTTCGCCGCGGGATTGGCGAGAAACGGATAGTGATCGGTCGTCGCGTTGGGGTAGAGCGCGGCGATGCGATCCTGCCCCGTCGCCGCGCGCGCGGCGTCGTCCTGCCAGAGCGCCTTCCAGTAGAGGAGATGCACCGCCTTGCCCGCTTCGCCCATGGCCGGATCGGGGACGAGGCTCCCGGCCTGCGCGGGCAGCTGGATGGCGGCGCTGTCGGAGGTCACGCCCGTCTGCGCCAGGATGTTCTCCGTCGGGTCGTCCCAGCCGAGGCGGAAGACGATCCAGTCGCCGTTGTGCAGGGCGCGCACGGTCACGCGCGCGGCGCCGGCCGTCATCAGCTTGGGCTCGATGATGTCCTGCGGCAGCAGCGCCGCCGGGTACTCCGGTGCCCCGTCCCACGCCGCCGCGAGCGGATCCTCAGTCGGCAGCGATCCGGTGACGGCGACAGCCGTCACCTGCGTCGTGTCGATCGCCGGCCCGCGCCGGCAGGCGCCGGATGCAGTTGCCGCGAGGAGCAGGACGATGACAATCGACACCCGCGTGTGGGCACTCATGTCGTGTTCAGCCGGATGATCCGGCGCGTGGGATCCTCGGCCGGGCGGATGACGAGCGGCTCGTAGATCGGAACACGCACGGTCTCCCGGTGGTCGTCGTCGAGCGCGATCGCCTCGTCGCCCGAGATCCTGAAGAACGGAATCGTGCGTTCCGTCGATCCGAAGAGCGCGAACAGGCCGGCGAGCGTCTTGTCGTTCCGTGCGTTGCGGTAGGTCTTGACCGCGGCCGGCGCGCCGGGCCCGAACATCTGAATGAGAAACGGGTCGGGCACGTGGATCGGCGGCACGTAGTAGACGTTCGGCTCGAGGCCGAACTGCGGGTAGAGCGGCAGCGCCAGCTTCCGCACGTGCACGAGGTAGTCGATCGGGTTGTCCTCGCGCGCCCGCTCCGGCGGGTTGACCCAGCCCTGCAGCCGGATCTTGCCGATGCAGTTGACGAAGCACTGCGGCTGGATGCCCTCCTCGATCTTCGGGAAGCAGGCGATGCACTTCTCGCTCGTGCCGGTCGACGGGTTGAAGTAGACCTTCTTGTACGGGCAGGCGCGCACGCACTCCTGGTAGCCGCGGCAGCGCGACTGGTCGAGGACGACGATGCCGTCCTCGGGGCGCTTGTAGATCGAGGAGCGCGGGCAGGAGGCGAGGCACGCCGGGTAGGTGCAGTGGTTGCAGATCCGCGCGAGGTAGAACATCCAGATCTGCTGCGGGAGGCTCAACGCCATCCCCTTGTCGACGCTCCCGTTGATCTCGTCCTCGCCGATGTTCGGCGACGCGTAGTCGATCGCCTCCGGCATCCAGCCGAGGACGCGCTCGCCCTCGGGCGCCGCCTCGAAGACGGTGCGGCCGCTGTAGGTCGCGCCGTCCCACGTCTGCGGCCCGAGCGCCTCGAGGAGGTTCACGTCCCACGCGAGCGGGTAGTAGCCGTACGGCTTCGTCTCGACGTTGTTCCAGAACATGAACTCCTGGCCGCGGCCGCTCGTCCAGGTCGTCTTGCACGAGAGCGTGCAGGTCTGGCAGGCGATGCACTTGTTGATGTCGAACACCGCGCCGAACTGCCGCTTGGGGCGGTTCTCGGAATACCAGTAGTCCATCGCCCGCCCGAGCTGCCAGTTGTAGACCCTCGCCATCGCGCTATCCCTTCTTCTTGACGAAGTCGCCGTTGAGGAAGCGCTTCACCGCGTCGCGCTCGTAGCCGGGACGCAGGCCGAGCGCCGCCGGACGCCAGAGCCCTTTCGCGTCGAGCCCGCCCGGCTCGGCGCGCGTGATCTTCACGATGGATTCGCGCGGCGCGCCGGTGGGGCAGTGCGAGTCGGGAAGGAAGCCCTCGCCCATGACCTGTCCGAGCAGCTCCTTGCGCGGGAGCGAGTCGGTCATCAGCGTCGGCTTGAGCCACCCGCGCGTCGTGCTCTGGTGGCTGCCCGAGCGGAACATCGCCTGGTAGTTCGTGTCGGGGTTCTTGGCAAGCCCGTCGGCCCGCATGCGGCTGCCGCGGAGGCTGCCGGGCGTGGTGCCGTACATGTTGAACCACATGCGCGTGACGCCGCGCGGCGTGCCGGGGTAGTAGCGCGCGCGGCAGAGCAGCCGGGCGACCTCATAGGCCGGGTCGCCCTGCTTCCACCCGCGGTACGGCCGGTCGGAGGGATCCGAGTCGATCCAGACGTAGTCGCCGTCCTCGACGCCAAGTTCCTTCGCGTCGAGCGGATTGATGTCGACGTAGCCTTCGGTCACGAACGGCGCACGCGTGTCGCGGCGGTAGATGTCGCCGAACGGACCGAAGAGCACCGCGACCATGTCGGTGTCGATCGGCGTCGTGTGCGCGCCGTGCCGGTACTTGGGCGTGTGGAAGATGAAGCGGTAGCCGTCGCGCATCAACGGGTGCTCGGTCCGCGCCACCTCCGCCCACGGCTTGACGACGTTGCGCACCTGGCGCGCCTCGCACGACAGGTCGTCCGGCTCGAGGCCGTAGACCTCGGGTCCCTCCTCGCGGAAGCACGGGTGCTCGCCGCCGACGATGACGTTCGGCTCGTAGAAGGTGGAGTCGATCGGCTCGCGATAGACGGGGAGGTTCTCGCCGTAGGCGATGAACTCGTCCTCGTCGCGGTAGAACTCGAGGCGGCCCGACTTGGTCCACCACGGCTTCGACTCCTGCGTCTGCTCCCAGCCGCCGACGCGCGGGTTCGTACGCGTCATCATCAGCGCCGGCACGCCGCGCTTCGCCTTCGCCTCGAGATCCGCAATCTGATAGCCCTTGGTCGGGCTGCTGTTGTCGAGGATCCGCTGGAGGTGGACGTCGGTCCGCCCCTCGCGAATGAACCGGAAGTAGTCGTTGAACCGATCGTCGCCGGTGAGCGCCGCGAGCTTCGACGCGACGAGCGCCACCGCCTCGGCGTCCCCCTTCGTCTCGAAGATGCGCGGGAGCGGGGTCCGCGGAAACACCTGCAGGAACGGGTTGGTCACCGATGCGGTCATGTCGGGCTGCTTCAGCTCCGCCCACGAATCAATCGCAAAGACGATGTCCGCGTACTCGCAGGAGGTGGACCACCACCACTCGTTGACGCCAATGAACTCCATCTTCGGCAGCACGTTGTTGACGACGTTGTAGTGCCACTTGACGTTGCCGAGGATGGAGTTGGCGTTGGCGAACCAGAGCGACTTGGTC
>JACPCS010000103.1 GCA_016184455.1 Acidobacteriota bacterium | reverse complement strand
GAACGCTTCTCACTCTGCGCTCAGCGATCAGCTATTTCGTGACTGGGAGAATCCGAGCAGATCGGTCGGGGGGATTACGGATTAACGTGAGAGCCAACAATACATCCAGGCGTCCCCGCGCGTCGCTCTCAGGACCGGCGCGCTGGGGCGCGCAATTCCCAAACAGACGTTCGTCGATTGCGGACTTGGATGTGGGGCGCTCCATGGACCACAGACGCAACAGGCGCGGCGACATCGCAGAGGACAACACGGTTGCGCGCTGTCGAGAGCTTCTGGGCGACGAAGCCGAAGGTCTATCCGACGAGGAGATCGATCACATTCGGCGCCACGCCGACGCTGTGGCGCACGTGATCGTCGAGATGTTCTTGGAGCAGCGCGCCGCGCAGGAGTGACAGACGTGAGCAGCGTACCGATCACCTTGCCGCACATCGCGAATGGGTCTAAGCTGCGACCGATGATCGGCGCCGTGATCTACGTCCGCGTCAGCACGAAGGAGCAGACGGAGAACCTGAGTCTGCCGACACAACTCCGCGCTTGCGAAGAGTACTGGCGCCGCGAAGGCTTCGAGGTGCTAGAACGGTTCAAAGAAGAAGGCGAGAGCGCCAAGACCACCGACCGCACCGAGCTCCAGAAGCTGCTCAAGTACTGCCGGACGCACAAGGGCAAGGTCCACTTCGTGGTCGTGTACAACCTGACGCGGTTTGCGCGCGAAAAGTACGACCACTTCGCGCTGCGCGCGCACCTGAAATCGCTCGGCATCTCCTTGCGGTCGGCCACCGAACCGATTGACGACACGTCCACCGGCAAGCTGATGGAAGGTGTCCTCGCGGCGTTCGCACAGTTCGACAACGATGTCCGTTCGGAACGCGTTCGCGCCGGCATGCGCGCGGCCCTCGAGCTTGGACGCTGGACGTTCCCGGCCCCGCTCGGGTACTTGAACGCGCCGAAATGGTCCGAAAAGACCTGATTCCCGATCCCGAACGCGCACCACTCGTCCGGGAGATGTTTGAGGACTACGCCAGCGGCCGTTTTACGAAGCAGGAGGTCCTCGCGCGGATCACCCAACGTGGGTTGCGGACGCGTCGTGGCCTGGTCCTTTCGCCACAGAGCTTCGGCCAGATGCTTCGAAGGACGGTCTACATTGGGCTGATCGACTGCCCCGAATACGGCGTCTCCACGCGTGGCAACTTCGAGCCTCTCGTGAGTGAGCAGACGTTTTACCGCGCGCAGGCTGTGTCTGAAGGTCGCGTCCAAGTCACGGCGCCGCGTGAGCGAAATCATCCTGATTTCCCGCTCAGAGGCTTCGTCCGCTGCGAGACGTGCGGTCGGCCGCTCACCGGGAGCTGGTCGAAAGGACGCAACGGCTACTACGCGTACTGCCACTGCCAGCGTCAGTGTCGAGCCGTGAATGTGAGCAAGACGAAGCTCGAAGGGCTGTTCGCGGACGAACTGGAGCTACTGCAGCCGACTCCGGGCTACATGCGGCTTGTGAAGGATCGCGTGCTCCACGTCTGGCAACAGGTCACGTCGGAGATCAAGGAGCGTGCGGCGGACAGCGACCGGCGCGTCAAGGCGATTCAGCAGAAGCTCGACAGCCTGGACGAAGCGTACCTGTTCGCACAGACGATCGACCTGACGAGCTACGAGCGGCAGCGCGATAAGCTCCGCGAGGAACTGACGCTCGCGCAAATCGACCACCACGCCGAAGGGCTCGAAGAACTCGACGTACAGGGCATCCTGGCCTTCGCAGAACGTGTCTTACCGCGTGCGGCGGACTTGTGGGTGCAGTCTTCTCTGAATCAGAAGCAGCGCCTTCAGCAGCTGTTCCTGCCGGAAGGCATCACGTTCGACGGAAATCGATTTAGTCGAACCGCCGCAACGGCACCATTCTTCAAATACTTGGCGCCGAATGAGAGGCGTGAGGAACATTGGTGAGGCGGGGGGGAATCGAACCCCCAACCCGCAGATTAAGAGAACCGCTGGCGCCCGTCCGCCCGCGTTCGTGTCGCCTGTTTCATTCGCAAAGCCGAAGGGTTCGCTTCCAGTTCGTCCACCCGTTTCCGCTTGCGTCCGTCGGTTAGTGTGTCAGATAGTGTGTCAGTCTGAAGGCAACCGACCAGTGCTCTCGGGGTGACAGAGCATGACAACCGGGGAAGCACTTCGAGTGTTGGGACTACCTCCTCGAGTCCACTGGCAGGAAGTCCGGCAGGTTTACTTGGATCTGGTTCGGGTTTGGCATCCGGATCGGTTCGAGTCAGATCCCGCCCTGCAAGTACGAGCGGCCAAGCGTTTGGCCGAGATCAATGAAGCCTACGACTTCCTGCGCGACGCTCGCACGTCAAGGCAGAGCCCGAACAATAGTCGTCCTCGCTCCACGCCGCAGGCGTCACCAACGCCGCAGCCGTCGCACACCGCGCCTCCACCTCCTCATTCCTCGAAAGACGCTGGTGCAGCACGGCAGCCCAGACCCGAGTCGCCGTCTCAACCCATACCTGACGCAGAACAGAACGCCCGCCGCCTTGCCTTCGGCGTCATGGCTGCGCTCGCGCTTTTCGTTATGTTTGGGTTTTTCATCGGAACCCAGGAAAGCGTCGCCCCTTCTTCGCGGACGCCTGACGCGGTAACCCCTGCGCCTCAAGCGCCCCCTGTGGCCGAAGTCTCGTCAGCGCCAGCGCCGACGTTCGACCCAAGCCAGTCGTTCACGGTGGTCGAGCCATCCCTCCGGATCGTCAAGCGCGAGCCGCTGGCCACAACACCGAAGCAGTACGTGGCTGTTTATTCGCAAACGGTTCCAGGAGTGGAACGGCCCGACTCCGGTGTAGAGCTCATCGGAGGATCGGATACAGGTCTTGGAACTCTCAATGTTCGAAACGGGACAAGCCGAGACGCGGTCGTGGTCCTGTATGAAGGGGATCTGCAACGTCGTGCGGTCTACATATGGGCAGGCAGTGTTGCGGCGATTCCAAGGGTCGCTGCCGGATCCTACACCGCGCGCTTCACGTCTGGGGCGTGGTGGAACGGTGAAGAATTTCTGAAGGAGACAACCTTTCTGGAGTTTGAGCGCCCGCTCGTGTTCGAGGAAAGACCGGAAACGGACGGTATCGCCTACTCCGATTTCGATCTGACGCTACAACGTGTTGTTGGAGGTAATGCACGGACTCGAAGCACAGCGCCGTTCAAATTGTCGCATCAGGTTCCCCTTGAGGGCCGCTGAGGACGCTTCGGCGGCGCCGATAATTGGGCGGTCCGATCACTCCGACTACGAGGCTCCGACGCCGAGGATCTTCTGTACCTCTTCGGCGTGCCTCATCGCGCGCTCGAGGTCCTCGTTCGAGAGCTTCGCCAAGGTGGCCGGCTCCAGCGTCCACTGCGGGGGCGGGGGCTGCGTCTTCGGCTCACCGTACGCATAGGCCAGCAGCCGCGCTTCGAGGGCCGGCGCGAGCCGCCCCTTCAGCAATCGCGCGCGGATCCGCTCCCAGTACGTGTCATCGAAGAGCCGCAGCGCGAGTTCGCGCACCTCGCGCGACACCTTGTTAGGGATGCCCTTCGGCCGGCCACCGCCGCGGCGGAGATTCGCCAGGCTCGCCGGCCGGGAGTTCGGTTTTCGCTCGGTAATTTCCCGACTGGCCATCGGCTTTCAGGATACCGCCTGCCACGCCCGGGCGAGCTATCGTTTCACGGACGGCGACACCTCGCGCCGCGTCCAATGAGACGGGGGGCCGGTGACAGCGCGGGCGGCTGCGCTGTCTCCTGCCCGTCGTCGAGCCATCGCCAAGGAGGCTGTCGCGGCGCGCTGGAGTAAGAAGCGGTAGCCATTCATTCAAACAGCAACGGTTCCAGCGCCGCTTTCAAGACTTGCCACGGTTGAAGCTCCTCGCCGTTACGCCTAAGCATGCACTCACCCAAGGTGTTCAATCCAACCGTATAGCTGGTCTGGTTCTTGTTAATGTCACGCACAACGATGTGATCCACCGCATCACCGGCCAGCTCCACAAGCACGGTCTTTGACAAACCAGCCCCGCTCTTGGCCACTCTGAATCGCCCACCGTCAGTGTCAATGCGAAATCGTTCAGGATCGTCGACCTGCTTGTTTCGCGTGGTGACGTTCTGAGTGGCCATTTCCTGAAGCCTCCCAAACACCACCTCGGCGCTACACTCATGCGTCGCTCTGACCCAATCCCAGTTTGGCGGACGCGGATCATTCAGACTAGACAATTCTTCCTCCAAGCAAGTTCAGTAAGAAGATCGACATGCACGCACTGAACGTCGCGCTGCACTTCGCCTACTATAATCGTCCAGTCGAGGGAACCTCGTAGCCCGCCTCGTGGACGCGCCTCACGACCCGGGCCGCCTGCATGCCCGCACGCGGGTTTCGGCCCGGGGCCCCCAAGTCGTGGCCGTCATGCGCTCACCCGTGCGCCGTCGAGCGCGTCCGCCAGATCGGCCGGAATCGGCATCCGTGCCGCCAAGCGCCATGCCAGCGCGCACCGCCAGCAGCGCCCGACGCGGAACTGCTGGAGCCCGTCGCCGCAACTGAAGCACCGGCCTGCGACATAGGGCACGTCGGACCGGAACAGGAACGCAGGCACGTAACCGGCCGGGGTCGCCTCGATCTGTGCCCGCATCACGTCGCGGCGTTCAAGCACCCCAGGATCGAGACACCGAAGCAAGACCTTAATCGCGCCCTTGTGTTCAGCGATGGCAGTCATGCGCTCAGGGGTGAGCTTCGAGCGCGGGACGATGACGATGGCGTCGTCCGGCTCGAGCTGGACGCGGAACCCGTCGCGCTCCAGGTCGCAGAGGATGGCGACAGCCGCCGAGTCGAGCACGTCTGGTATCAGGGAAGTCGCCATTCTTCGTCACCAGCGCCCGTATCCCGGGGATCTATGTGGGGAAGCGGGACGACGCCTGTATTCACAGGGGTATTTTGCGTTTCGCATGTGGGACTGGCCAGAGCAGACGTCCCGCATGTTTCTTGCGGTTCGGCCGCATTTTTATTGGGGTTGTCCCGCTGTCCCGCCTGTGAAGACAGGTAGCGGGTCATGGCGTCGTGGAAGGCGTCGCGACGATACCCCCGGACGTTCTTGCCCTCGACCTTGTACTGGCCCACGTGGATGTCGAGCGGGTCGAGCAGGCGTGCCAGTCCGCGAGCTGTGATCGGCTTGTCGTTTTTCCGCCACGTGGCCCACGGGCGATCTTCCAGCTCCGCCAACTTCTCGATGAGCACCCCGCTGGCGATGATGTCCTTGTTCGGCGGGTACTCCTCGAGGATGGCGGCCACGTCCTTCAGCAGCTCCACCGTGATGTCGGTGTCCTCAACAGAGCCGGCCAGGGCGATTGCGGCGCTGCGCGCCCGAGTCGACCACGAGCCGCCGGCTAGGTCCGCGATCGCAAACAGCGGCTCCCACACGTCCGCCTTTCGGTCATCCAGACTCGTCGGCAACGCGGGCCGTGCGTCCCGGAGAACCTCGATTGCACGTTCCGCCCAGGACACGAGCTGATCCCGGAGTGGGGCGGCCTGCTGATGCCCGTCGCGCTCCCGCCAGCGGTCGCAGGGTTCGTCAGTTGTGCGACGGCGGAGTTGGATCGTGATGGCGCGGTCGGCGATGGTGCCGGGCAGCTCGCCGATACCCGCAATCGTCTTTGGAGAGAACGTCCGGAAGTCCCGCGCCTGAATGTTGGCACCTTGGCCGATACAGACGGTGCTCTTCCCGCTACGCCTATACCCGGTGTTCAACAGCCCTCGCAGCGCCTCGGCATACTCCTTCTCGCCCCCGAAGGCCGCGTCAGACTCATCGAGCAGCAGCGTCGGGCACTCTGCGTCCACCTTGCGGACGAGCGCCGCGGCACTGGTGCGGCCAGTGAACCACGGACGCGCCACAATGGGCTCGAGTACCTCAAGTAATCGCGTCTTCCCGGCGCGCTTCGTGGCGGAGGTGACTTGCAAGTAGGGCGTGCAATCGAAGGCGTCGATCACGTGCGTGTGCGCGGCCCACAAGACGATTGCGACGGCCTGGTGGTCGGTGACGACGACATAGCACCTAATCCACGTAACCAGGTGGGTGAGCAGCCTATCCAGTCCGCGTGCCGCGTCCTGGGTCGTGGCCGTGCCGAACCGGATGTCCCGCGCGGTTACGGTCGCGGGGTTCATGCCGCTTCCTGGATGTCGCGGCGCACCGTCTGCTCGCGTAGCGCCCGGTACTCGTCGCCCAGGCGCCGATGCTGCTCGCGTAGTCGATCAAGCTGCTGCGCCATGTCGTGCAGCCGATGGAGAGCCTGCACGGCCACGAGCCGATAGGCGTCACGCTCGACCGTCAGCTCGACAACGCCCTCGCGCAGCGCGGCCTCACTGTCGGCAAGAGCCTCGATCACGGCGTCGCGCTCGTGCATTACTTGGTCTCGAGCTGGCGAGCGATCCAGTCTTTCAGAGCGGCCACGGGCACGCGGACGCAGCCGCCGATTCGCACGCTCGGGATTTCCCCCGCCGCAATCAACTCATATGCCTTTGCGCGGCTGACGCCGAGCGCCTCGGCTGCCTCGATCACTCGCAGCATTAACCGATCAGTCATTCTATGAGTGTCTACTGTGTAAATGGATTTGTCTATAGAAACCGTTGTGATGTGATACAATCATCACGGTCGCCATTTCGCTACCGCTCACCGCCCAGCAACCATTGCGAGAAAGGGCCCCAAGACGATGCCGAAACGAAAGAGACCATCCAGTCAGCCCGCGTCATCTGACGACATCGAAGTCGACCGCTATGTACCGGGTCAGACCTTGCCCCCCAAGTGGTCGCCAGATGCGTACGCCCGGTGGTTCTTTGACTTTCTTCGGATTGACCTTGCGACGCTGACGCCGGGCCAACTGCTCGGAATGCGCGCCGACCTCTGGGCGTTTGTCCGGCCCGAAATCGTGCTGAACACATCTTGGGGCGACGAGCACCTGCCGCCTGCCGAGACGCTGGAGGCATTCCAGCGCGACGCCCGTGCGGGCATCCAGCGCGTGCGGGAGGGGCAATGGTTCACGCTTGAGCAGGGAATCGGGTACGGCATCGCCCGCCTGGGGAATCAAGTTGTGAAGGGGCGGCGAAGTGGCACCTTCGAGGATTTGTTTCGCGCGGCAGTGATGGATACCGTGCAGGCATTCTGGGATCGTCTTTACGAGTGCCCACGCTGTCACGCCATCTTTCTGAAAGTCGGGAAGCAGAAGTACTGCTCGTCCACGTGCGCGAGTCGGGCGCATTGGGACGCCTTCAAGGCGCGACGCCGCGCCCGCGACCATCACCTCGAATACGCGCGCAGAACGCAGAAGCGTCTTGGCGCAAACGCCAAGGTGAGGATCAAACCGCGGAGGGCGAAATGAGCACACGCAGACGTGGCAGGGGAGAGGGAAGCATCGTGCAGCGGGCTGATGGGCGATGGATGGCCCGCGTGGATCTCGGTTGGCACGGCGGCCGGCGCCGCGGTAAGGCCATTTATGGCCGCACGCGCCGGGAGGTTGCCGATGCGCTCCGCGACGCGCTGAAAGCCGCCGAGCAGGGCACACTCGTCGCAAACGAGCGGCAGACGGTAGGGGAGTTCCTGACGCGATGGCTGCAGGACGTCGTGCGGACTCGCGTCCGTTCGCGGACGTACGTCACCCACGAGGCCGCGATCGCACATCACATCAGCCCACACCTCGGCCGCGTCCGGCTCTCGAAGCTCACGCCGCAGCATCTACAGGCTTGGCTTGGGGCGCTCGCGGCGCTCGCCGTGTCCGTTGGCCGCCAGCGGTACGCCCGCGTCGTCCTCCGCAACGCGCTGAACACCGCGATTCGCTGGCGGCTGATTTCGGTGAACCCGGCGACGCTGATCGATGCGCCACGGGTCACCCGTCGCGAGATTCGGCCGCTCACGCCGGACGAAGCCAGGGCGTTGCTTGCGGCTGGCAAGGGCCATCCGCTGGAAGCGTTCTTCGTGGTGGCGCTCGGATGCGGCCTGCGGCTTGGCGAAGCCCTCGGCCTCCAGTGGACGGACGTGGATCTCGAGGCCGGGACGCTCCAGGTGCATCGTGCGGTCCAACGGAGTGGTGGTGACGTGACGGCCCGGCGGCCGTTGCTCGCCGAGTGGAAACGCCTCCGTGCGGCTCTGCGCCAGCTCGACGAGCTGTCAGACTCGCCCGAGACGGCAGAGACACGCGCCCGGCTCACCCAGGAGCTTCAGCGCGTCCGCGCCGCGCTCGAACCGTTGAAGACGACGGTCCAGGTGACGGAGCCGAAGTCGGCTCGCAGCCGGCGCACAATCGCGCTCCCGGCTGTGGCAGTCACCGCCTTGCGAGCGCATCGTGTCCGCCAGCTCGAAGGCCGCCTCGCGGCTGGCGGTCGCTGGCAGGATCAGGGGTTCCTCTTTGCGTCTGGCATCGGGACGCCGCTCGATCCGCGGAACGTGACGCGCGCGTTCAAGGCGTTACTCGTCTCGGCTGAACTGCCGAACATCCGTTTACACGATCTGCGTCACTCGTGCGCGACGCTCATGCTGGCCCAGGGCGTCAACCCGCGCGTCGTCATGGAGACGCTCGGCCACAGCCAGGTTTCGCTGACGTTGAACACCTACAGCCACGTGTTGCCGGCGCTACAGCAAGATGCCGCAGCGAGAATGGACGCGATCCTGGGCGGGGCTTGATGTCCCTTGTTGTGTACTTCGATGAAGTTGGCAATCCGACGTTAGACGCGTCGGACAAGGATTTCCCGGTGTTCGCGATTGCGCTGTTGATCTGCGACAGTGACCGCTATGTAGGCGAGATTGTCCCGCGCGTGAACGCCTTGAAATTCAAGTGGTTCGGGCATGAAGGTGTGATCCTTCATTCTCGCGACATTCGGAAAGCGCAAGGTGATTTCGGGTTTCTCACGACACCGGGGAGGCGCTTAGAGTTCTACGAGGATCTAAACGGCCTGATGTCGGGGTGCGACTACAAACTGATTTCAGTTGCTATTCGCAAGGACCTGCACGTCTCGCGCTACCGGTACCCGGCGGACCCCTACGATTTGGCGCTGCTCTTCGCGATGGAGCGGCTACTGTCAGTAATCGAGGATGCTCGGCAGGCAGACGTCATGGTAATCGCCGAGAAACGGGGACAGAAAGAGGATCGGGAGCTGCACAGCGCGTTTCAGCGAATAGTCACCAGAGGCTCGGAATATGTGGACGGAGAGCGGTTCAGGCGCATTGGATGGACGCTGCGTTTCTTGCCGAAGAGCATGAATATCGTTGGGACTCAGATGGCCGATCTCGCGGCGTACCCGATCGCCCGATATGCGCTCGACAAAGCAAAGCCGAATCCAGCGTACGAGATCGTGCGCCGAAAGTTCTGTCGCGCCCTGAAGATCTTCCCCTAGAAAGCAAAAGGCCCCGGACAATCCAGGGCCAGTTGCCGACCGGGAATCCCCAGTCCAAACGCCAACATCATCGTACCACAGGTCACGTCCGACGGCGTTTCGCGCCCTTCCGGACTCCGTAGTGTGTCAGTTAGTGTGTCAACCGGTGGGAACGGGCGTGAAGATCAAGCGAAGAACGGCTGAATCATTCGAAATGTGTGGTGAGGCGGGGGGGAATCGAACCCCCAACCCGCAGATTAAGAGTCTGCTGCTCTGCCAGTTGAGCTACCGCCCCACGAAAGTTCTCATTGTACGGGATCACACCGTCACGATGTCGAGCACGTCCGACAGCCCCTCGAAGTCGTCGGGATTGCGCGTATACAGCGGCAGCCCCGCGGCCAACGCCGTGGCGGCAATCAGCAGATCCATCGCACGTCGTCCGTGGGGTGGGCCTTTACGCCCCGCCGTCACCGCAGCATAGATGCGACCATATGCCCGGGCCACCGTCGAATCGATCGGCAGCGGGTCGAACGTGGCTTCTGCCCGCTGCACGCGTTCCTGACGGCGGGCGCGCTCAGCGGTGTCGTTCGTCGCGCACCGGCGAATGCGGCGAGTACGGTGTCCGACGGAACGAAGGTTCGCTGCCGCAGGGGAATCAGTTCGCCGACGGGCACACCGTTGCGCGTGACGATGAACGTCTTTCCCCTGTCGAGCGCGCGCATGATGCGTCCGCTGTCGTTGCGGAGCTCGCGCTGGGTGACGCGGCGACTCATGAGGCGATTGTAGCACTCGCGCTACGCGCGTCTATCGCAGCGAGACGTGGGCGATTCCTGCGCAGCTCACCAGCCTTCCGACGTAACGCTGTCAAGGACAGACAGCCGCGCCCCGTGAGATCCCAAACTGGATGTTGAACCGCGCCCGTTTGAGCCGCCGGGTGTAGGATGGGCGCGCGACGTGGACGTCCAGGCCGGCCCGGGTCTCATGGCGGCGTGCTATGGGGGAGGAGCGCTTTCGTCCTTGCTGCTCGCGCGAGGGTCGGGACGACTCGCCGTGGGCGTCGGCCATGTGGCCGCATGTGCGGGTGCGCTGGTCGGCCTTGGCCTTTCACTCGGCGTTCTTCTCGGCGAACCGGGTCGCACCATCATTCAGCCCATCCCGGTTCTGTTCCCGTTCGCTCGACTCTCGCTCTCGATCGACGGGCTCTCCGCCTACTTCCTGCTCGTGATCTCGCTCGTGGCGATCGCGGCAGCCGTCTATGGTCCCGCGTATCTTCGCGCACTTTCGCCAGAGGCCCGACCGGCGCGGCAAGCGGCGCAAGGCTTCGCCCTGAACCTGTTCCTCGGCTGCATGGCGTTTGTGTGCTGCGCGGGCGATGCGCTGACCTTTCTCCTCTGCTGGGAAGGGATGACGCTCGCAAGCTACGTCCTGGTCGTCTCGGATGACCGTGACGGCGAGAACGCGCGGGCGGGACTCCTCTACATGGTGATGGCCCACGGCGGGACGGCGCTGCTTCTCGTCGCCTTCCTTGGGCTCACCGAGCGCGCCGGCGCGTTCGACTTCGGCGCGCTCCGTGCCACCGCGAGCGGCCTCGATCCCCCGACACGGACGATGGTGTTCTTTCTCGCGTTCGGGGGCTTTGCCACCAAAGCGGGCGTGATTCCACTCCACGTCTGGCTTCCGCGCGCACACCCGGCGGCGCCCAGCCATATCTCGGCGCTCATGTCGGGCGTGATGCTCAAAGTCGCGATCTACGGAATCCTGCGCTTCGCCTTCGACCTCCTCGCGCCGGGCGCCGGGCCCCTGCCGTCCTCCTGGGGCTGGACGGTGCTTTTCGTGGGAACGACGTCGGCCGTGCTCGGCGTGCTCTACGCCTTGCAGCAGCACGATCTGAAGCGTCTTCTGGCGTTCCACAGTGTCGAGAACATCGGCATCATCCTCATCGGCGCCGGACTGGCGATGATTCTGTGGCGTCAGGAGGCCACGAGCAGCGCCCTCGCGACCGTCGCGCTCACCGCCGCACTCCTGCACACGGCGAATCACGCGGCATTCAAGGGCCTCCTCTTTCTCGGCGCCGGCAGCGTGCTCTGTCGCACGCACGTGCGCAACATGGAGGAGCTCGGCGGGCTCGCCCGCCGCATGCCGTCGACGGCGGCCCTGTTTCTGCTCGGCGCGGTTGCGATCTCGGCGCTTCCGCCACTCAACGGGTTCGTCAGCGAGTGGCTGACCTTCCAGGCGCTTCTCGGCGGCGCGACGCGCGTTCAGGGCCCGGGGGGCCTGATCATCGTGTTCGCCGCGGCGATGCTGGCGCTCACGGGAGGGCTCGCCGCTGCGTGCTTTGCCAAGGCGTTCGGCGTCACGTTTCTTGGCCGGCCGCGAACGCCGCATGCCGAGCACGCAACCGAGGCACCGCCGTCGATGATCGCCGCCATGGCGTGGCTCGCGGCGCTGTGCGTGGCGCTGGGCGTGGCGCCGGGGTATGCGATGCGCCTGCTCGACGCGCCGACCTCCGCGTTACTGGGCGGCGCCGGCTCGAGCGCCGTCGTGGCTGCGCGAGGACCGCTCGTGCTCTCGGTGGCGCTCACGCCGTCCGGCATCGGCGGCACGGCGATGTCGATGACGATGATCGCTGCGCTCCTGGTGGCGCTCACCGCGATCGCGTGGGTGCTGCGGCGCGGATGGCGCCGTGGCTCACGCCGGACCGCGCCCACGTGGACGTGCGGCATGAGCCCCAGCGCGCGCTTCGATTACACGGCGACGGCGTTTGCCAAGCCGCTCCGTCTCGTCTTCGCCGCGCTCTACCATCCGCGTCGCGACGTGACGCATGAGACGAGCGAGAGCCCGTACATCGTCCGACGCATTCACTATGCCGGAGAGATCGTCGATCTCGCCGAGACACATATCTATCGCCGCGCGGCGCGCGACATTTCGATCCTCTCCCAGACGATTCGGGCCCGCAGCACCGGCAGCATCTACGGCTACATCGGGTTCGTGCTCGGCGCGCTCGTCGTGGCGCTGTTGTTGGTCGGGGTGATCTACCGATGATCGGCGACCGATCGTTCGGCCTGGTCTGCCTCGAGATGGCGCTCCTCCTGTTGGCGGGGCCGCTCGTGACCGGCACGATCCAGAAGATCAAGGCACGGCTGCAGTGCCGAACGGGAGCGGACCTCCTTCAGCCATACCGCGACCTCGCCAAGCTGTTCCGCAAAGACAGCGTGCAGGCGGACACGGCCTCGGGCTTCTTCCGCTCCATTCCGGTGCTCGTCCTCGCCGCCACGGTGACGGCGGGCGCGCTCGTTCCGGTCATCCGCGTCGGACCACCGGCTCTTCCTCTGGGAGACGCGATCCTGCTGCTCGGGCTCCTCGCGTTGGCGCGCTTCCTGACCGCGATCGGCGCGCTCGACGCGGGCGGCGCGTTCGGCGGCATGGGCGCCTCGCGCGAGATGACGATCGCGCCGCTCGTCGAACCCGTATTGATGATGGTCGTGTTCTCGACCGCCGTTGCCGCCGGGACAACGGAGCTCGGCGCGCTGGCGGCGCACCGCGGCACGGAGTGGTTGCTCGCATGGCGCGCGGCCGACTTCCTCGGCTTCGCCGCCATGCTCATGCTGCTTCCCGCCGAGACCGGTCGCATTCCCGTGGACAATCCGGACACGCACCTCGAATTGACGATGCTGCACGAAGGGATGCTGCTCGAGCACTCCGGGCCCGGACTCGGCTGCATGCTGCTCGCGTCGCACACGCGGCAGATGGTGACCCTCGCCCTCGTGTCCGCGCTCTTCTTCCCGGCGGGACCGGCCGGGACGGGCGCAGCGAGCCTGCTCCTCGGCGTCGGGACGTCGGCGGCCAAGATCCTGGTGCTGGCGATCTTTCTCGCCTTGGTGGAATCGTCGTACGCCAAGCTCCGGCTCTTTCGGGTGCCGCAGTACCTCGGCATCGGCTTTGTGTGCGCGCTCGTGGCGCTCGCGCTGAGGATCCTGTGAGCGCCGACACCGTTCAGTCGATCATCGACGATCTCGGCGCGCTGCTGCTGTTCACGATGATTCTCATCGTCGCGGCGGGCCAGATCTACCGCGCCATCTACGCCGTCGCCGCGCAATCCCTGCTCATTGCCATCGCCGGCGGCGTCCTCGCGGCCGCCACCGGCAACGTGGACCTCTGGGTGATCGCGGCCATCACGCTCGTCGTCAAGGCCACGCTGCTGCCGTGGGTGCTGCACTGGGTCGTGCAGCGCATGAACGTGCGGCGCGAGATCGAGCCGGTGATCCCCATTGCCGGTACGCTCGCGCTGTCGGTGCTCATCGTCGTGGTGTCGTTCCAGGTGAGTGCGTCGCTCGGCCCGGTGCGCCAGGCGATCACCGGCAATGCACTTCCGGTGGGCATCGCCCTGACGCTGACCGGCGTGCTGGTGATGGCGACGCGTAAGACGGCTCTCACGCAGATGGTCGGCCTCTTCGCGTCGGAGAACGGGATCTTCTTCACCGCGATGGCCGTGTCGCAGGGAATGCCGCTCATCATCGAGATCGGCGTGATTCTCGACGTCATCCTCGCCGCCCTGGTGATGACGATCATGGTGCTCCGCGTGCGCTCGACGGTCGACGCCGACATCGCCGATCTCGATCGACTGAGAGGATGACGGTGGGAGAGACGCTGCTCTGGGTGCTGCCGCTCGTCCCCACCGTTACGGCGTTCGCCATGCTCACCACGCGCGATCGCCGGATCCTCTCGGCACTCGACGTCGGCAGCTCGGCACTCCTGCTTGCGCTCACGCTGATCCTGGCCCGCGAGGTGGCGGCCAGCGGGCCGCATGCGCTCGGCGTCCTGCGGGTGGACGATCTCGGGCTCGTCTTTCTCGTCCTCCTCGTCATTCTCACGTTCGCGGTGGCTATCTATACGGTGGGGTGGCTCACGCAGGCGGTGGCCGTCGGCAACATGCAGGCCAAGTACCTGCGCTCGTACTTCGCGCTCGTGCACCTGTTCGTCGCCACCATGGTCGTGACGATCCTCGCCGACAATCTGGGCGTGCTCTGGATCGCGATGGAAGGCACGACGATTACCTCCGCCGTGTTGATCGGCTATCACGGCCATCATCACGGTCTCGAAGCCGCGTGGAAATACATCATCGTGACGACGATCGGCATTTCGTTCGGCCTCTTCGGCACGGTGCTGATCTATGCGGCCGCCGCCGCGACGGGCGTGCAGGGCAGCGCCGGCACCTTGAGCTGGTCGGCGATGATGCCGGTGGCATCCACGCTCGATCCCGGCATCGTCCGCATCGGCTTCATCTTCGTGATGATCGGCTACGGGACGAAGGCCGGCCTCGCGCCGATGCATCTCTGGCTGCCCGATGCGCACAGCCAGGCGCCCACGCCGGTATCGGCGCTGCTCTCGGGCGTCCTCATCAAGTGCGCCCTGCTCGGCATCATCCGTTTTCAGACGATCGCGGCGGCCGCGTGCGGCGCGGCCTTTCCGACGTACGTGCTGCTCGTCTTCGGCTTGATCTCGGTCGTCGTCGCGACACCGTTCATTCTGGCGCAGCACGACGTCAAGCGACTCCTCGGCTACCACAGCGTCGAGCACGTCGGCATCGTGGCGCTTGGCCTCGGCTTCGGCGGACCGATCGGCACCTACGGCGCGTTGCTGCACGTCGTGAATCACGGCGTCACGAAGGCGCTCGCCTTCTTCGCCGCAGGCAAGGCGATCGCGCGCTATGGCTCGCGTGACATGCGCGTCATTCGGGGGGTGCTGCGCGTGGCGCCGATCGGCGGGACCCTGCTCGTGCTCGGCGCGCTCTCGCTGGCGGGGGTACCGCCGTTCTCGATCTTCATCAGCGAGCTGATGGTACTGCGCGCCGGGATTGGTCTCGGGCACTCGGTGGCGATCGCGATCTTTCTGGCCATGATCGTGGTGATCTTCGCCGGCCTCCTGCATCACGCGGGCGGGATGGCATTCGGCCAACCGACCGCGGCTGCGAGCCGGGAGCCCGAGAGCTGGTCCCCGCTCGTCGGCATGCTGCTGCTCGCGGCGATCATGGTCGTGCTCGGCCTCGGCATCCCGGCCAGCGTCGATGGGCTCCTCCGCCGCGCCACGGAGATCATCGTTGACTGACGCCGTGCTTCGCGAGGCCTTGCGCGCGTGCTCCGCGGGTGCGGCCGTCGAGAGCGGCCCACGCGCGTCGGATCTGACGGTGCGCCTCGGTCGCGTAGACGATCTCCCGCCGGCGGCGGCTCTCCTGTCGGGGCCGTGCGCGATGGCGCTGGCGACGCTCGTCGCCAGCGACGAGACCACGACGCCGGACGCCGACCTGAAAGTGCGCTACATCTTCGAGCCGACCGCTCCGGGGGCTCCCGATCAGTTCGTGACGCTTCTCGTCTCGGTGGATCCGGCGCGGGCGGAAGTGCCGTCGCTCACGGCGGGGATCCCGGCCGCGAACTGGCACGAGCGCGAGATGCGGGATCTCTTCGGCATCGTTCCGCTCGGGCATCCCGATCCCCGCCCGCTCGTGGTCCACGACGGATGGCCGCAGGGTGTGTTCCCGTTGCGGAAGTCATTCGATGGATCGCGACGCGTGTCGATCGAGCCGGCCGAGGAGTTTCCACACCTCGCGGCGACAGGCGAGGGCGTGTTCGAGATTCCCGTCGGTCCGATTCACGCCGGTATCATCGAGCCGGGGCACTTCCGCTTCACATCGGTCGGTGAAACCGTGCTCCATCTCGACGCGCGGCTGTTCTACACGCATCGCGGGCTGGAAAAGCGCATGGAGGGGCTCTCACCCCTTGACGCGTTCTCGATCGCGGAGCGTATCTGCGGGGTGTGCTCGCTCGCGCACGGCCTCGGGTACTGCGAAGCCCTCGAGCACATCGCTGGTATCGACGTGCCGCCGCGGGCGCGCCTCATCCGCAGCATCGCGCTCGAACTCGAACGGCTCTACAACCACGTCGGCGACATCGGCAACATGTGCGCCGGTGCTTCGTTCCACTACGGCACTGCCACGGGCCTGCGATTGAAGGAAGCCCTGCAGCAGATGAACGAGCGGCTCGCCGGCAATCGATTCCTGCGGGGCCTGGTGATTCCGGGCGGCGTGCGCCTCGATCTCTCGAACGATGTCGCCCGGGACCTCAACACCACGCTCGAGCACACACTCGCCGGGCTCGACGGCCTGATGGGGCGCATCGAAGCCAATCCGTCGATCGTCGATCGACTGGACGATACCGGCATCCTCTCCTACCAAGCGGCACGGGACCTTGCGGTCGCCGGTGTCGCGGCTCGCGCGAGCGGCATCGATCGTGATGCACGGCGCGATCATCCCCACGGCGCGTTCGCGGATCGCGCACCGCTCGACTTCCACGTGGTGACGGCCTCAGCAGGCGACGCGATGGCCCGCATGACCGTTCGTGCGTTGGAAGCGCGCGAATCGATCCGGCTGATTGGCGAGCTCATACGGCGGCTCGAGCCGGGGTCCCTGCAGACGATCCTGACGGACCCACTGCCGGGCGGGCGAATCGGCATCTCGGCGATCGAGTCGCCGCGAGGCGCAGCCGTCCACTGGCTTCGCACCGACAGCCACGGTCGCGTCGATCGGTATCATCTGCGGTCGCCGAGCTACCACAACTGGCCCGCCGTGGCCCTGGCGGGCCAGACGGCGATCGTTCCGGACTTTCCACTCGTCAACAAGAGCTTCGAGTTGTGTTACTCGTGCACGGACCGCTGACATGTTGCGAATCGTCCTGAACGCGCTGCGCACCGGAGTCGTGACGACTCGCTACCCGTGGGAGCCGAGCGTGCCGCCCGATCGCTTTCGCGGCGCTCCGGTGTTTCGCGCCGGCAGTCGCCTGCCGCCGCCGAGCGTGTGCCCCACCGGTGCGATCTCGGAGCGTTTCGACGAGCAGGGGCGTCACGTCGGTCTCGACCTCGCGCGGTGTGTCTTTTGCGGCCGCTGCGCGGAGCATCCGTGGCAGGAAGCGGTGACGGTGGGACGCGACTTCGAGCTTGCCGCACGCGCGCGAGACGATCTCCGGATTGAGGTCGTGGCGGACGCACCCGTCGCGGCGGCCGCACCACCTGCGTCCGACTCGTCCGCCGACTTGTCCGCCGTAGCTGTAGCGGAGGCGGAAGCCGGGGTGAAGGCGGAGATTCGCAGTGTGCTCGGCCGATCGCTCCACCTGCGCCACCTCGATGCGGGCTCCTGCAATGCATGCGACTGGGAGCTCACGGCTCTCCTCAATCCGGTGTACGACGTGCGTCGCCTAGGGATTGACTTCGTGGCCTCGCCGCGCCACGCAGACGGCGTCGCGATCACCGGCCCGGTCACGCGCAACCTGGAAACGGCCGTGCATCGCACGTTCGAGGCCATTCCCGATCCGCGTCTCGTGATCGCCGTCGGCGCCTGCGCCGCTTCCGGGGGCATGGTCGGCGAGGGATATGCCAGTGCCGGCGGCGTGGATAGAGTCCTGCCTGTGGACGTCTACATTCCCGGCTGCCCGCCGCGCCCCGAGGCGATCATCTTCGGCATCCTGGTCGCGCTTGGGCGCCTCGATGCCCGCCGCGCGCTCCGCACATCGTGACAGAACGCGCTCAGGCTTCCTCATCGCGTCCGCAGCAGCGAGAACCGCGCATCGGCGCCGAGCGACGGCGCCTCCGGCAGTCCGAGCTCCCGGCGGACGATGTTCGCGCCCTGCACGAGCGACACCATCTTGTAGAAGGCGTGCCGGCGTCCCATCCCTTCGCGCCCCATGCCGCAGTCGGAGGAGAGAATCAGCCGCTCGGCGGGAATGTGCCGCAGCGCCGTGCGCGCCACCTCGGCGACCTCCTCGGCCGATTCGACCTGCAGCGTGTGATGGTCGATGGCGCCGACGGCGACCTTCTTGTCGGTGATGGCGCGCCCGACGTCTTCGATATCGGCGAGGTTCGAGCTCTTCATCTCGAAGGTGACGGCGTCGGCGTCCACCTGATTGAGCAGCTCCAGCGCCGGCCGGTACGACTGGACCGACCGGAACATCCGCTGCTGTGAAGGGTTCCCCCAGCAAGTGTGGCACCACACCTCGGTCTTCGCCCGCAGCCCGCGGACGGTGTTGTTGAACACCTTCACCATGAAGGCCGGGTTGATCACCTCGTCGACGAAGCCGCGCGCCGCGAGCAGATGAATCTGCGGCTCCTCCATCTGGATGACGGGGCAGCCGGCGTCCGCCAGCTCGTGCAGCTCCTGGTTGAGCGCGTCGCTGATCGCCATGATGCGCGACGGCAGGTCCGTGTAGTGCTCGTCCTGGACGGCAAAGGCCACCAGCTCCGGCGTGACCGTGCCGAACTTCACCGGCTTGTGCGTGAGCCGCTGAGCCGTCTTCCAGATCTCGGCGTACTGCAGCTCGCCGCGGCCGACGGGGCCGACGATCTTCGGCATCACGCGCGCCTCGAGGTAGTCGTGGAGGATGTGCCCGCGCGGGAAGGTCACGCCGCCCGCGCCGACCGCCGCCAGCTTCCTCTGGCCGCGATCGAAGCCGTCCATGTGCCGCGTCGGGTACCCGGTCCAGCTCTGGCCGCCGACGTCCTGATCGAACCGGCAGTCGCCGTCGGTCACGATGTCGAGGCCGGCAACCTCCTGGTCGCGCAGGTAGACCGAGAGCGCGTCGACGTACTGTTCGCGGAACCGCGACGTCACCATCGCGTCGAGAAACGAGCGCGCGCCGAGGTTCTCGGTGTACCAGCTGGGGCGGGGCAGCGATCCGGTGATCGTGGTCGGCAGGATCGTGTCGGCGGTCGCCTTCAGCATACGTGCGCGTGGTCTACCGGCCGCAGGATTCGATCTGATCGAACAGGCGCGCCGAGAGATTGATCTCCGCCGCGCGCAGCCGGTGCGCCTGGTTGTTCTCCACCTTGAACTGGATCCGGAACCCCTGCCGCGTGAGCTCCTCCGCCTGCCGCAGCATGGCGGTCATCCACTCCGGATCCTGATTGCCGACGTGCATGTAGATGCACAGGCGCTGCAGTCCCTGCAGGCGCCGCGCCGTATCCACGCCGTCGAGAAGCCCGGGATAGCCGGTCAGCGTCGCGAAGTAGGCCGGATGCTTCGCGGCCACATGAAACGCGCTGAGGCCGCCGTTGGAATGGCCCGCCACGTGCAGCCGTCCCATCGGCACGCGGTACTCACGCACGATCATGTCGAGGAACTCGGGGAAGATGCGATCGGCGCCCTCGAAGAAGAGCTCGCCGTTCGGCGTGCCCGGACTGACGACGACGTAGCCGCGCGTTTCGGCCTCGTGGCGCCAGTCGGCCGTGAGCGTGTTTTCGGCGCCGCGCAGCTGCTGCGCACCGCCCGTGAAGACCAGCACGACGGGGTAGGCGCGCCCGGGCGCGTAGCCGTTCGGGAGCACCACTGTGTAGGTGACCTGCAGGCCGCCGAACCGGCCGCTCTTCTCGATCATCTCCGCCGACGCGGGTCGCGCCGCACAGAGCAGCGCGGTGGCGGCGACGAGCGCTGCGCACTTCATCAACGGCGCATTGTATGTCAAGGAAGCGCTGAGTTGTCAGTCAACTTCTGGACGTGTGCCGTCAGGATTCGTCCGGGGCAGTCGGGTGCACCACGAGTTCGAACGCACGACCATCCCGCAGCCGCACTGCCGCGAAGTGCCGGACGTCTCGCGTGGCGAGGCGACGGAGACCCAGATCCTCGGCGAGCGCCACGAGCGAGGCATCCACGAGGCCAAGGCCCAGATCCGCGTAGCGCCGATCGATCTCCATGGCGCGTGAGAGCTGATCGAGCGCCGGTGGCGCGTAGGTGAATGCCCCACGTGCGAGATCGTGCATGAATGCATTCATGGCCGGCCGCTCGCCGCGAAGGAAGTAATCGACCTCGGCCAATACCAAACCCGGAACGTAGCGCGTGCGCGCCCGATCGATCGCGTATCGAAAGCGCCGGTGGTCTGGCGCGCCCTCCACGAGGTAGTCGAGCAGGGCGCCGGTATCGCAGATCAATGCGGCCGTGCTACTGACGGCCACCGAACAGCTCGCGCTCGTCGCCACGCTCGGATAACGAGCGGACGATTCCCGCGCTTCTGGGTTTGGGATGCCGGCGGTACTGCTCGAGCACAAGGGCGAGCTGCTGACGGATGAACTCCGAGCGCGAAACCCCCCGTTCGCGTGCGGCGCGCGTGAGCAGGTGATCGGCTTCCGGGTCGAGCGCGATCGTGGTCGCCTTCTTTCGTGAAAGTGCCATAGAAGTAATATGACTTAGCGCGGGCCACGCGTCAAGCCGCGGCGTGGGGGAAATGCGAGTGCGAATGTGCACTCGTGGGCCGGCGAGGCGAACACCTCCAGATCAGCACGCCTGGGGCAATACCGCAGCTTCCGAATGTTGCTATTCGCTTCGCCGCACAAAGGCCTCGATTCGCAGACGCCTTGCGTGCCGAAGGCGTGGGCAGCCGCTCCCTTAGAGGGACGACGTTACGACTCGTCTCGCACAGAGGAGCGTAGCCGGTATCAGCTCCGTACCGCGTTGACGATGCGGTCCCAGTGATGCAAGTCTGGGTTCGAAACCCGGAGCCACGCAGATGACTAAGACGTGGAAGCTGTCATCGATGAGCACGGCTACGTCCGGCTGCTCGAACAGGTCCGTCCTGGCGGTGTCCGGCGCGCGCTCGTGATCATCCTGGACGAGCGTCCCACCGATCGCCCGTCAGAGGCCGCGCCTCTCAGCGAAGCGGCGCTTGCGGAGGACTGGGACCGACCGGAGGAGGACGAGGCGTGGAAGCACCTGCAAAAGGTGCAGTAGCCCCCGTTTCCCCTTTCTGGAGCTTCTCGCGAAACTCGCGCTCATGGAGACGCTCGATGTCCGCGCCGCAATGTGGACAGCGCGTGGCATCCGGTGCGACATTGCGCCAAGAGGCAGGGCAGAGCGCCATCACGATTGTTCGTCCCCTTGACCGCCCTCGGTGTCACCCGACACCTCACGGAACACAGCCCGATATTGCGCGAGTCGCTGGAGCTCGCCGGCCATGGCGGCCTCTCCCCGTGCCCGCACCTCCTTCGCCTGGTTCAGTGCTCGCGTGGCGGCGCCTGTAATCTCCTTCAGCATGAACCGCAGCTCCGATTCCAGCGCCCGGCGACTTTCGGTCAAGCGGTCGCGTAGGTCGAAGGTGACGCGGCTGCAGTTCGACGTCAGGAGCCGCTCGGCGTACGACGTGGCGTGCCGTTTGGTCGCGTTGATGGCGCTGGAACGGCCGCGGACCTGGTCGAAGAGCCAGACGACGGGCCCGACCGCCGTGAGGTGCATCAGATCGGCGAAGCAAAAGTGCCGCGGCGGACGAAACCCGGTGTCCGGGTCGAGCGACTGCGGGAGGTGCTCGAATGACGGGTCGTGAGACGCCCTCAGCGAGCCGAGAAATTCGTTCCCGAGTGAGACACATCGTCGTGCTGCCTGCCGATAGTGCAGCTCCGTTTGCGGGTCGACCTCCGTGAGCCATGCATGGATGCGGCGCGTGACGATTTCGCGCGCCGCCGCATACGATGCCGCGCGCAGCGCACCGCGCGCGTGCGTCGTGGCGATGCGCCGTGCGCTCGACCGCGGAGTCGTCCATCTTGCCGCGACACGGGAGACTCGCAGACGCGCCCTTGGCGCCGTCGGTCGAATCCTGTGGCGTTTTTCGTTGATTCGAGTCCGCGAGCTGCCTGATCCGATCATCGACCGAATCGTCATGCGAGAGATTCGCCTGTTGTGCGCAGAGCCTCGCCTCGAACGACCGTGGGTGCGTGACATCGTCGCGCTCGCGCAGGGTCGTCCGGGATTGGCGACCGCGATGGGGCGGTTCGCGGCAGAATGGTGGCGCACGCACGAATATTGGCCCATCCCGGCGTTCGCGTTCGCCGCGATCCGAGAAGAGGTCATCATCCGATCGCTGCGGCCAGTCGCGAGGGGCGTCCACAAGCCGCTGTGTCCATGAGCCAGGAAACGCGTTCAGGCACCGAGCGCTTTCAGAGCATCCTGTTTCGACGACCGGACGACGGCGGCGCGCGGGACACGCACGAAGCGCCAACCTTCTTCCGTGACCTGAATCTCGATCAAATCGTCGCGGCCGTGACAGCCGGCTGGCGCGACTACGATCTCACACCTTTCTTCCACGCCTCTTTGAGCGATCTCGACCTGATTGCCTATCGGCAGGAAGTGATGCGGGATCTCGAGAACAACCCTGTGATGCACGCCGTCAGGGCCTTCTCCGAACAGATGCGCGTGATGCGCAGACGTCTCACGCGAGCGGAGAAGAGTCATTACACGTATGAGAAGGAACGGTGGTTTCTCGGCGCGGTCGAGCTCTATTGCGAAGCCGTCGAACGCCTGCGGGCGGCCTCGATCAGCGCGATCTGGCATCACGTGGCCTGCGCACCTTCTGCGAATACCTCGCCAAGTACGTCCGATCCCCAGAGTTCAGTCAACTCGTCGCAGACACGAGGACGCTGACATCCGGCCTGTCGGCCATCCGATACTCCCTCGTCATCGGGAGCAACAGCATCACGGTTCGCGACGACGAGGGCGAGGTCGACTACAGCGTGGCGATCGAGGAGACGTTCGAAAAGTTCCGGCGCAGCGCGGTAAAGGACTATCGCGTCAGGTTCCCGGACTGGGCAGGCATGAACCACGTAGAGGCGCAGGTCCTGGAAGGCCTGGCGCGGCTACATCCAGAGACGTTCGGTGCCCTGGAGAAATATTGCGTGGAGCACGCCGACTATTTGGACCACACGATCTCGCGCTCGCCGGCAAGCTCACGAGCGAGAAAGCCGCGGTCATCTGCAATGACTTCTTCTTGCGCGGCCCCGAGCGCATCCTTGTCGTCTCTGGTCCGAACCAGGGTGGACAGACGACGTTCGCCCGTATGTTCGGCCAGTTGCATTATCTGGCGAGTCTGGGCTGCCCGGTGCCTGGGACCGACGCGCGGCTCTTTCACAGGCATCCATGAAGAGCGAGACCACACCGAGCGCCCAGATACTGGGTGGCAGCGCGCGGAACATCCGAGGAGATGATGGGAGCTGATCTGGCGTCATAGGCCCCGGCCACCCTCAGGCCGATACAATGGTCGTGTTCTGCGTCGTGTGCTCGGAGCGAGCCTCGGCAAGCCCGGTTCCATGAAGATTCTGATTATCGAGGACGAGCCCAAGACGGCATCGTACCTGCGCAAGGGCCTCACTGAGCACGGGTGTGTCGTCGACGTGGCGCATCGTGGCGACGAGGGCCTGCACCACGCGCACAGCCGCGACTACGACGCGATCCTGCTCGACATCATGGTGCCCGGTCAGGACGGGTGGTCGATTCTCGCCAGCCTTCGACGAGACGGGCGCCACACGCCGGTGCTCTGTCTCACCGCCCGTGACGCGGTCGAGGATCGTGTCCGTGGCCTGGAACTTGGGGCCGACGACTATCTCGTCAAGCCATTCGCGTTCGCGGAACTCCTGGCGCGGCTGCGATCCATCGTTCGGCGCAGCGCGACGCCTCAACCGGACGTCGTGCGGGTCGGCGATCTCATGGTCGATCTGGTCCGCCATCGGGTCACACGCGCTGGAAAGCGGATCGATCTCACGGCGAAGGAGTTTCTGCTTCTGGCGCTCCTGGCGCGCCGTACCGGCGAGGTGCTCTCCCGCACGATGATCGCGGAACAGATCTGGGACATGAACTTTGAGAGCGACACGAATGTCGTCGAAGTCCACGTCCGCCGCTTGCGGAGCAAAGTGGATGATCCGTTCGAGCGCCCGCTCCTGCACACCGTCCGCGGGATGGGCTATGTCCTGGAGGAGCGCTGACATGGGCGCGATCACCCTGCGTCCGAGTCACCTGAGTTGGAGTATCGCCGCTCGACTGACGGCGTGGTATACGGCGACGGCATTTGGCCTCGTCCTCGTCGCGACGGGTCTGCTCTATTGGGCTTTCGTGCAGAACCTGCGCGACGAGGACCAACGACTGCTCGCGGACAACGTCCAGGTCCTTCGAACCCTCCTGCGCGAGCGAGCCCCGAACGCCGCCGCGCTCAAGGAGGTCGAGTGGGAGTGGGCGGCGCGCCAGTACGAACAGGTGTACGTCCGCGTCCTCACGGATCGCGGTGAGACGCTTGTCGAGACGCCCGGAATGGCGATCGTGCTGCCGCGCGAAACCCTTGCGGCCGTTCAACGTGGACCGACCGAACGTGCCGTCGAAGTCCGCGGGATTGATGGGCGAACCTTCCGTGCGGTCACGGCGGCTGCCGGTGAGGAATCGTCGGCACGACAGACGATTCAGGTGGCCATTGACCTCACGCACGAACAGGACATGCTCGCTGCGTATCGTGCGCGACTCTGGCTGATTCTCGCCGTCGCGCTTGCGGTGAGCGCGTTCGTTGGGCACCGCATTGCGCGACGTGGCGTGCGACCACTCGAACAGATCACGTGTACGGCGCGTCGGATCAGCTCGACGACGCTCGATGCGCGCATCGACCGGACCGGACTGCCCGCCGAGGTGGCGAGCCTGGCCATCACGTTCAACGAGATGCTGGACCGTCTCCAGGACTCGTTCGAGCGGCTGTCACGGTTCTCTGCCGACATCGCTCACGAGCTGCGTACTCCCGTGAGCAATCTGCGGGGCGAGACCGAAGTGGCCTTGACGCGGGCGCGATCGCTCGACGAATACCGTGAGATTCTCGCGTCGAGTCTCGAAGAGTACGAGCGCTTGGCGCGGCTGATCGACAGTCTGCTCTTTCTCGCACGCGCCGAACACCCGGAGACGCGCATCGCGCGTGAGCGGCTCAATCTGCGTCGCGAGCTGGAGACCGTCGTTGAGTTTTACGAGGGCAGTGCGACCGAGCACGGCGTCGCGCTCACCATCGACGCGTCTCCGCATCTCGACCTGGATGTGGACCGGACGCTGTTTCAGCGGGCGGTGGGCAACCTGATTGCCAACGCGGTGGCGCACACGCCGAGGGGCGGCTCCGTGACCATCCGCGCGTCCGCCGATGGTCCGAGCATTCGGATCGAGGTGGTCGATACCGGTCAGGGTGTCGCGGCTGAGGATCTGCCGCACGTGTTCGACCGCTTCTATCGTGCCGACAAGTCGCGCGCGAGCGCTTCAGGCAATCTCGGACTCGGTCTCGCCATCGTCCGCAGCATTGCGCAACTCCACGGCGGGCGCGTGGAAATGGCCAGCCAAATCGGGCACGGCACGCGCGCGACGCTGGTGCTGCCAACCTGACGAACTCGTAATCTTCCCGTCATCTGGGCGTCAGGCCCCGATCCATAGAATGGGCGCAACGACGATGCGCCCTCTGGGATTACGTCTCCCTGCCTGCGCGCTGGCCGCGCTGACCACCGCGTGCGCAACGGTGCAGGTTGCACCAGCGCCGATCGCGCCACAGCTCACGATGGCTGCGTTCGAGGCGCGATCGCTCGACAGCCGCGAGTTGCACGCCTTCGTGGAGGTCGCGCTGGCCGAACCCATCGCGGTGTGGCCGCCGGTCGAATGGGACCTGAATACCCTGACGCTGGCAGCTCTTTTCTACCATCCGGATCTCGACGTCGCTCGTGCTGACTGGACCGAAGCGCGGGCCGCGATCGTCACCGCGGGCGGGCGGCTCAATCCCTTGGTCGGGTTCACCGCCAGCTTCGTTCGCGGCGGCGAGCCCGGAGAGATTCCCTGGATCCTTCAACCAGGCGTCGGACTCGTCATCGAAACCGCCGGGAAACGCGGGTATCGGATCGCACAGGCGGAGGCGGTGTCAGAAGCGACCCGCCTCACCATCGCGAACGTCGCGTGGCAGAATCGCTCTCGTGTACGTGCGAACCTGCTCGATCATCTGCTCGCGACGCGGGAGCTGGATCTGCTGCGCGCGGAAGAGACCGTCCGCGCGGACTACGCCGATGCGCTCCAGACAAAGCTGGACTTCGGCGATGCCTCTCGGCAGGAGGTCGATTTCGCTCGGCTTGAGCTGCAACGCCTCCGTGTCGCCGTCCGCGCGAGCGAGAGCCAGGTGGAGGACACCCGCGTCGCCCTCGCGGGTGCCATCGGCGTGAGGCCCGCCACGCTGGCGTCAGCCCGTCTTTCCCATGAAGCGATCGACGTTCCCCCACCGCTTGACATGGCCGCGATGCTGGCCCTGGAGCGCAACGCCCTGCTCGCCCGTACCGATATTCTCGCCGCCCTGGCGACATATCAGGCCGCCGAGACGGCGGTGCGGCTCGAAGTGGCGCGGCAGTTCCCCGACCTGCAGATCGGACCGGGGTTTCGCTGGCGTGAGAGTGAGCGACGATGGGTGTTTGATTTCGGACTTCCGATTCCGCTGCTGAATCGGAATGCGGGGCCTATCGCCGAGGCCGTGGCGCGACGGGAGCGCGCGGCGGCCGACGTGCTGGCCCTTCAAGCTGCCACGGTCGATGCCATCGCGCGAGCGTCCACGCGCTACGCCGGTGCGCTTCGAGAGGTCCAGACGGCCCGTGAAGTCCTGGCGGCGGCAGAGACACGGCATGGTGCCGTCACCGAGCAGTTCAATCTTGGCGACGTCGATCGGACGGCGATGCTCGGTGCGGATCTCGAGGTGACGCTCGCGCGTGCGCAGGTGATGGCCGCCCTCCGGAAGGCTCAGATGGAATTGGGAATCCTGGAAAACGCGATCCAACGGCCGCTCGAACCGGGTGTGCGTGCGTTCGCATCACCGGAAGCGGGGGTGAGGCGATGAACAGCGCCTGGTCGCGATGGTCGGCGGCGGTGCCGTACGTGGTGGCTGTCGGCATCACGGTGGCGTTGTTTGTGTGGCCATCCGATCGCACGACTGCCGACGCACCAGCTCGCCGCGCCGATACGGCCACTCCGGTGACGACGGTTCCGGTGACGCGCCAACCGCTGCGCCAAACGTACGACGCGACAGGCGTCGCCGCAGGTGTCGTGGACGTCAAGATCGCCGCGCAGACACGCGGTCTGCTCAGGGATGTTCCCGTGCGAGTGGGATCCGGGGTCCGCGCAGGCGATGTCATCGCGACGCAGCACGACGAACTGCTCCGCGCAGATCTGGAACAAGCCGAGGCGGCCCTTGCGCGTTCGAGTGACGAGCGTCGGCGGGTTGAGCAACTCGCCGAAAAGCAACTGGCGGATCGCAATCGGCTTCAATCAGTCATCGCGCAACACCGCTTCGATACGGCGGCGGTGGCGAAAGCACGCACCCTGCTCGACTTGAGTCAACACCGCAGCCCGATCAGCGGCGTCGTCACCGAACAGGTGCGGTACTCCGGTGATCCAGTGGAAGAAGGGTCGCATATCGCCACGGTCACCGACGTGTCCCGCCTGCGCGTGCTGGCGAAAGTGCCGGAAGCCGTCGCGCTGCGCATCACGCCAGGCGATGCCGCCGAGTTGCAGGCCGGCGGGTTGGCAGGGCCGCGAACCGCGAGAGTGGCACGTATCTACCCCTCTGCGGATGCCATCTCTCACCAGGTCACGGTTGAACTGGACGCCGGATCGGTCTATCCGCAGCTCAAGCCGGGATATCTCGTCACCGTTCGCTTCACCACCGCACATGTCGCCGACGCCGTGACGGTCGATCGCCGGGTCGTGCCATCAACGCTTGCGCCCGGCCCGGCGCAGGTGTTCGTCGTGAAGGACTCACGCGCAGAAGCGCGCGCGATCGAGATCGGCGTGGTTCTCGACGACCAGGTGCAGGTCCTGCGCGGGCTCGCCGCGGGGGACCAGGTGATCGCTACAGGGCAAGCCGGCGTTCGCGATGGTGCCGCCGTTCGCGTGGTTCCGGCGAGCGCCGTTCGACCGGTGGCCCAGTAGTCCCATGCGACGGTCACTGCCACAGCTCTGCCTCGACCATCCCATCGGCACGCTGGCGCTGCTGACCGCCGTGGTGGTCGCCGGCGTTGTCTCGTTCGTGCAGCTTCCGATTGCCCTGATGCCTGACATCGTTTACCCGATGGTCCGGGTGCAGGTGACGGCCGCCCAAACCCCGCCCGAGGTGCTCGTCAACACGGTGACGCGTGTGCTCGAACAGGAGCTCGCTCAGGTCGAAGGTCTCGAACAGATCGAATCCACGACCGAGCAGGGAAGGGTACAAATCACGCTCTCGATGGCGCAGGGCCGGGACATGGATGCCGCGCTCCGTGACGCCGCTGCCTGGGTGGACCGAGCGCGCGGCAGCTTGCCCGCCGACATCGATCCTCCGGTCATCTTCAAATTCGATCCGCAGAATCTCCCCGTTCTGGAATTCGTCCTCAGCAGCGACACCGTGGATTCCATGGCGTTGCGGCAGCTCGCGGACACCGACCTTGCGTACCGATTCGTCGGCACCGCGGGGGTGGCGACCGTGCGTGTCGCCGGCGGGCGCCAGCGTGAGCTTCAGGTGCGTGTCGATCCGGCGAAGCTTCGAAGCCATGGGTTGACGTTCGACGAGCTGGCAACGGCGCTTCGCTCCTATAACGTCCAAGCGTCGCCTGGACGCATTGATTCTGCAGGCAAGGAGCTATTTGGAGAGGTGCTGTCGCTCTTCGGCAGCGCGCGGGAGATCGCCGACCTGCAGGTACCCGCCCCAAACGGGGACCTGGTCCGCGTGCGAGATGTCGCTGACGTGGCTGACGGACATGCCGAGCAGCGGCTGATCGTCACGGTCAACGGGATCGAGGGCGTCAAGCTGAGCGTCTTCAAGGCGCCGCAGGCGAACTCGGTGGAAACGGCGGCTGGTGTACGAACTCGGCTCGAGGAGCTTCGCAGGGACGGCGTGATCCCGGCCGATGTGTCAGTCGCCGTGACGGCGGACGAGTCCGTCTACATCACGCAGAGCATCGAGAACGCGCGCCACGCGATGTATCTCGCCGTTGCCCTGGTGGCGCTCGTCGTCCTGCTGTTCCTGGGCGACTGGCGGTACACCATCGTGAGCATGCTCGTGGTCCCGGCGGCCGTGCTGACGGCACTTCTGGTCATGCGCGCTCTCGGTCTGACCCTGAACCTCATGTCGATCGGCGGGCTCATCGTCGGCGTAGGTCTGCTCGTCGATTATGGGATCGTGCTGCTGGAGAACATCACGCGTCACTGGGACACCACGCGCAACGTGCGGCGCGCGGTGGAAACCGCCTCACGCGAAGTGACGACACCGCTGGTGGCCGCGTTGGGCGTGCTCGTCGCAGCCGTGGCACCCTTCCTCTTCGTGGGCGGCTTCGCCATGCTGTTCTTCGAGGAGTTCATCCTCACGATCATCTTCGCCGCGCTCGCCGGGCTCGTCATGGCATTCGCGCTGATTCCGCCGATGTTTCCCCTGCTCGCGCACAGTGGAGGCAGTGCGCATGCGGCCGAAGGCCGGTTGATGCGCGTGCTCACTGGTGGATACAGCTATTTGCTGAACGGTGGAATCCGCTATCGCCATTGGGTCGTCGCGGGGGCGCTCATCTCACTGATCGTCGCGGCCGTGACGATGACGCGGCTCGGGTACGTGTTTCTGCCGGAGATTGACAACGGGCAGATGACGGTCACGGTCGAGGGCGAGGCGGGCATGCCGCTCGACGAGTTCGACGCACGTGCTCGCCAGATTGCGGCCCTCGCTACGGACGATCCCGATGTGGTGCTGGTGGATGCCGCCATCGGCGGTCGCATCGGGCAAACGATTCAGGTCACGCCGGCTACGGCGGAGATGCTGGTGCAGCTGACCCCCAAAGGCGCCCGCGACGCGTCTGTGCAGGAGTGGATCGGCGCGTTTGCACGGAAGGTCGGCGGCCTCGACACGCCCGGCGTGCGGGCACGCGTGAGCAAGGCACGGATTCGAGCCATCCGCACGTTTGCTGGATCGGCCGCGACGCAGAATTTCGACGTCGTCGTCGGGGTGCAGGGTCAGGAAGCGTCAGTGTTGGCCGACGTTGGTGAACAGGTCCGACAGCGGCTCGGCGGAGTGGCGGGACTGACCGATCTCGATACGAGTCTCGTCCTCGATCAGCCAATCGTGAGCTTCTCGATCGATCGGGCGCGCGCGGCGTCGTTCGGCGTCACGCCCGCCGAGATCAGTCGGGCGCTCGCGACGGCCGTGAATGGAGATGTCCCTTCGCGCTTTCTCGATCAGGGCCTCTATTACGACATCCGCCTCGCCGTGGCGCCGACTGCCGTGCATCAGCGGCTGATGGGCCTCGCCGACCTGCCGGTGGCGCGTCTTCCGAACGGTGGCACCTTGCTCCTCGGTCAAGTCGCTGACACCCGTATCGTCACGGGGCCGCTCGGCATCGATCGGATGAACCGCACGGCCGTGAACTCGGTGACAGCCACGGTTCGCGGCCGGACGCTGGGCGAAACGGCAGCTGAGGTGCGTGCGGCCCTGGCGGATCTGTCGCTGCCGTCCGGCTACCATCTGTCGTACGGCGGACGCATGGCAACACTCAGTGGCGGCAGCACTGGCCTGGGCTGGGCCGCCGCGATCGGCGTGCTCCTGATCGTCGTCGTGCTGGCCATCCAGTACGAGGCCCTGCTCGCGCCCGCGCTGATTGTCGGCGTGCTTCCTGTCAGCATCGTGGGCGCCGTCGGCGCGCTCTACGTCTCCGGGACGCCGCTCTCCGCAACCGCCTTCATCGGGTTAATCCTGTTGATTGGGATTGCCGCGAACAACGCGATCGTGCTCGTGGCGTTCATCGAGCAGTTGCGGCGCGCAGGCCACTCTGTGGTTGAGGCGGTGCGCCTCGGCGCCCTGCTGCGGTTGCGACCGAAGCTGATGACGGCCTGTGTCGCCATGGCGGCGTTGGTGCCCCTGGCCAGCGGTCGACAAGAGGGCGGCGAGATCCTGCAACCCCTGGCTATTGTCGTCCTTGGTGGCATGCCGGTGGCGCTCGTCGCCACGCTCATCGTGTTACCTGCGCTGTATGTGATCGTGTATGGCGCCGACTCAGGATCGCAGATTATCGGCGAGGCGCGTGACGACGAGAACCGCCTCTGTGTGCCACAGGAAGAGGTCGTCCGGTGACAGCCGGGCGCAGCCTGAATCTTCAACGCGCCTTTGGATTACGGCGGCAGGATGGCTGACCGGCGAACCCACGCGGCCCGCGCCGCCCGGTAGTCGCGTACCGCCGCGTCAGCGACCCGGGCAGCGTTCTCCAGCCGCTGCAGCCGGAGGGAACGCGTCACGGCGTCGAGCGCACGGACAGCGGCCTCATAGGTCGCCCACGCCGACTCGAGTTCTGCCACCTGCAGGTCGGCGCTTGTGGGACGCCCGAGCAGACGTGCGAGCCTGGCCTGCGCGCCCGCCAGTTCGCCACGCGCCTGTTCCAACACCACGCGCGCGCCGGCGAGATCCAAATCGGCGGAGTCGGCATCGAGCTCGGTACCCTGTCCGACGTTGAGCTGCTGATGGGCGGCGTCCGCCGCAGTCGCGTACAGTCGAGTCAGGAGGCAGCCGTGAGCCGCTCCGGATTGTCAGTCATTTGTCAGTCGGCTGATCGAAATGTGGCGCGCCCGACAGGATTCGAACCTGTGGCCTGCGGCGCCGGAGGCCGAACGTACAGGCCTGCCCGGGACGGCCCGAGACGATTCCTGCTGATTGTGCAGGTCTTTTCGAAGGTGGGAGGCAACTGCCTCCCACCCGAGACCGCGACGGAGTGTCACACCTCCGTCACACCACAGCCGTTCCTCTTCGCATTGTCCTGACAATGTCAGGCAGACGGCTGCCCTGGCGGGCCGACCAGAAACCAAAGCCGGGAATGGGGATTCGGAGAAGGCCTTGTCGTGAGTTACTGCAGGTTGACGTTCTCAGCACGGGGGCCCTTCGGACCCTGCCCCACGGTGAACGACACTGCCTGACCTTCCCGCAAGTCGTCGAACGGCGTGCGGGCACAGGCGGACTGATGGAAGAAATACTCAGTGCCTCCAGCCGTTGCAATGAAGCCAAAGCCTTTTTCGGTAATGCGCTTAATCGTACCGTTCATCGTTGCCATGATAGGTCCTTTGTTGTTATCGCTGACGTGCCAAAGACGGACACGGTTCGGACTGTTGCCTCGAGTCCAGCCGGGTGTCCATCTCAGCGTTGTGGATCGTGTCCTTGCCCGAGCCGCTGTTCGGCTATCCATTGATGGCTGACCGTCCCGAGATCGAAATCTTGATAGCGCCGAAGCTGCATGATCATTTAAGTACTTCCCGAATGGTCTCGGACATGCTCGGCGTGGGCGCACTCCAGAGCCGCACCATGACCGCGGGGGGTACTAGCGACACGATCGCAACAACGGTCCACCCGGCGAAGGATGTCGTGCCGGAGACGTAGCCGAGAACGCCGACTGCCAGGATCCAGACCCCCGTCAACGCCGCTTTCACATAGTCGGTTTGCATGCTCCGAGTGTACGGATACCTGCACGCGACCGCTGTTCCCGATTGCACACCGTCGGACCTGGGCTGGCGGTCGTACCGGTTACACCCCCGTGCCGTGTCGATCGAGCCAGCCGAGGATCTGGGTGATGCTTCCGGTCGCGAGTGCGACGCTGGTGTCGGCAGCGCCGTAGTACAAGTTGATGCCGTCGCCGTCGGCGTCGAGCGTGTATCCGCACGGGAACGTCACATAGCCCACATCGCCTTCGCGCTCGTAGGCTGTCTCTGGCCCGAAAATCCACGAGTCACCACGCAACAGGCACTGTTCAGCAGTCTCAAGATCGAGCAGTGCCGCTCCGAGTCTGTACAAACAGCCGGCCGCCGTGCGTCTGACGCCGTGATACAACATGAGCCATCCCCGCGATGTCTCGATCAGCGGCGGCGAGAGACCGACACGGTTGGCGTCCCACCACGCGCCTCGTCGTGCCGGCAGCACTAGTTTGTGCCCGCCCCAGTTACGCAGATCGGGCGAGAAGGACATCCAGATATCCGCGCACGGATCCGTCCAAGGGCGGTGGAGCAACGCGAAGCGCCCATTCATGCGACGCGGCAACAGGGCCGCGTCCTTGTCGTCCGGCTGCATCACCAAACCGTACCGCTCGAACGTCCGGAAGTCGGTGGTCAGCGCCAGTGCGACTCCAGGGCCTCCCCGGCTGAACGCCGTATAGGTCACGACATATTTCCCAAGCTCGTCGACGAAGGTGATGCGCGGATCTTCGATCCCCCACAATTCCTCCGGATGCCGTTCGGGATCTGGCCAGAGCGTGGGCTCGCCATCGATCCTCCATCCGTCGACACCGTTGTCGGACCGCGCAGCACACAGGTGTGAGTGGCCCCGTCGATCCTCGACCCGGCACAGGAGCAACGTCGTGCCGTCCGGAAGGCGCGTCGCCCCCGCGTTGAACACCGTGTGCGCCGGGTATGGCCAGTCGGCCGCCGTCAGGATCGGATTGTTCGGATGCCGCTGGAAGAGCGCCTCGTAGTGCTGAGACGACGTCATGATGTGAGCTGCAACGCGAGCGCTGGGGCCGGCCGGCTCTCGATCTGATGGACTGCGCGCATCTCGCACAGTGCCAAGAGGAACGACAGCGTCGCCTCCGCGCCCTGGTTTCGATTCGTGCGGTCGGCGTGCAGACCGTCGCGGCAGCCACCAGTCGAGGGGTCGTAGAGCCACTGCTGGAGATCGTTCTGCCCGAGGAACCAGTCGAATGCGCGAGCACCGTGCTCCATCCAGCGGGCGTCGCCGCTGACACCGTAGGCGGTGAGACAGGCCGAGTTCACGGTGCAGGCTTCGACCGGCTGCTGATCGAACGCCGCCGCCGTTCCGCCGCGTGAAAGGAAGCCGTTGCAGCCGATCGGGGCGAAATCGCCCTCGCGAGACAGCTGAAGCGACACCAGCCAGTCGAGCGAACGTAGGCCGGTATCGACGATATCGTTCCGATGCATGCGGGTTCCAGAGACGATGAGGGCCTGTGACAGTCGCGCATTGCAATACGTGACGGAATCCTCGAACCACGGCCAATCCTGTTTACTGGTTCGCTGAAAGAGGCCGAGCAGGCGTGTCGACAGATCCTCGCGCAGTGCTTCAACGATGCTATCGCCCTGAAACGCCCGAAGGTACTCCTCGATGCCGAGGAGCACGTACGCCCACGCCCGAGGGCTGGTGAACGTCGTTACGGCCGGCATTGCGGCATGAAAAAGATCGCCGGCGAGGCTGTGCCGGCCGGGATCACTCGCCCGGCCCACGACCGCACCGAGCGCCCAGAGCGCCCGGCCATGGCTGTCCTCCGACCCTTGCGGCTCGAGCCACTGCCGCCCGTACGAGAGAAAGTTCCGGAAGCGTCCGGATGATCGATCGAACGCGTAGCTCACAAATGCCAGATAGCGTGAGGCCAGCCCGCGGACGGCCACTGGGTCGTCGGTGCCAGCCTCGTCGAGGAGCGTCATCAGCAGAAGGGCCCGCGCGTTGTCGTCCAGGCAGTACCCATCCTCATAGCGCGGAATGCTGAACACCGCGTGCTGAAGGATCCCGGTGTCGTCGGTCAGCGCGCGGACGTGCCGGAGGTCAATCTCGGGCCAGCCGGCAGGACGATTAGCCAGCGTCTGCGCCTGGAACGAGGTGCGGCGCCGGCGCGTGTCGTTCGCCAGGGCCCCCGAGAAGCTGTCGACGTACTGACGCGCAACCGCCGGCCACGTCATCTCCCGACCATGGTCGGCAGCGCGTGCGCACATCGACCGATATCGAACTCCGTCGCTGACCAAGTCGACGACCTCGCGGGCGATGGCACCCGAATCCCTCCACGGCACGAGTATCCCCCGCTCATCAGCCAGCAGTTCGCGCGCGTAGATGTACGGAGTGGAGATGACCGCTTTGCCTGCGCCAACGGCATAGGCGAGCGTCCCGGACGTGATCTGCTCCGCATTGAGATACGGCGTGATGTAAATGTCGGCAGCCGACAGGAACTCGGTCAGTTCGTCCTGGCTCACGAACCGATTGTGAAAGATCATGCTGCCGCCGACACCGAGGTGCCGGCCTCGCGCCTCGAGCATCAACCGATAGGCCTCGCCTTCACGCTCGACAATATGGGGATGCGTCGCGCCGAGCACAACGTAGACCGTGTCTGGCTGCGCCGCTAGAATCGCAGGCAGCGCATCGACAACGTATTCGATTCCCTTGTCGGGAGACAGCAATCCGAAGGTCAGGATGACGGTCTTCCCGTCCAGACCGAGGCGGTCTTTGCTGCCCCCTCCTACCGGAACTTCGGGAATACCGTGCGGAATCAGATCGATCTGGTCGGCGGGAATGCCATGAACGCGTCTGAGCAGCTCTACGCCGGACTTGCTCATCACGATCAACCGCTCCGACAGCCGCGCCAGTTCTTCGAGCACCATGCGCTGCGACGAGTTCGGTTCGGACAGGATGGTGTGGAGCGTCGTGACGATCGGCATGCGCAGGTCTCGCAGCAACTCGAGGAGGTGCGCGCCTGCCTTGCCGCCGAAAATCCCGTATTCGTGCTGGACCGACAGCACGTCCACCTGGTTCACGTTCAGGAAATCCGCCGCGCGGCGATACGAGGTGAGGTCGCCTTCCCCGATTTCGAATCGGACGCGAGAGGGATAGGCGTGGCGGCGGCCAGCGTCGTTCATCGCGACGACGAATCCGTCCGCGCCGGGCAACTGTTCGCCCAACGCATCCATTAGATGCGTCGTGAATGTGGCGATGCCGCAATGGCGGGGCAAATGATTCCCGAGCATCGCGAATCGCCTGATCTGATCCGCGCCTGTCATACGGTCTCCTCACCGACGGTGCCGATCGCTGTGGCAGACGCCGATCGCTCGAGCTCCGCAATTCGCGTCGACGCCGCGCGTTTCAACGCCTGGGCGTCATGAGCGATCTCACGCTCGCCGTCGCGCTCGAGGCGCGGCACCCGGCGATCGAAGGCGGCGATGAGCTCACGCAGGTCGTGGACAAGTGTCTGGTCTGATCTGGCCTTCATGTGTGGTACTGACTCATCTGATGCGCGATCCGACAGTCCTCTTCTGGTGAGGGGTCTCGGCGCGGTAAGGTTCTGACGAGAGATGCCCCTCAACGATGGGGCCGAGAACTGAGAAAAGCAGTCGAGGCAGCGTACGCCGATCGAGCCTCGCGCGGCTGTTCAATCGGGGACAGCCGGACGTGTGCGTGCTGGCGTACCGTTCGGGCATGAGTATCGATCGCGAGGATTGCGACGAGCGCCAGGCGCGTCTCGACTGGATGATCGACGAATTCCGCAAAGCGCAATCGCGGCGGCTTGTGAAGGCGCACCTATGCTCATTACCTACCGCCGGACGGGTGGGCTGTTCGCACTGCTCACTCTTGCAGCCTTCGCGCTCGCCGCGACGGTGCTGACCATTGCCGTGGCGGCGACTGTGCTGATCGTCGCAGTGGCCATTGCGGCGGCCGCACGGGTTGGGCGTGCTGTGCTGCCCCGGGCGTGGCGGAATCGCACGGTCCCGTCGGCGACACCGTGGCCCTACCAGACCATCGACGCGACGGCGGTGAACGCCACGATGCCGTCCCAGTTACGCCCGCGATTCAGCTAACCTGGAAACGACGGCTTCGGTCGTCAGCAGGAGCGACGCAATGGACGCCGCGTGCTGGAGAGCCGAGCGCACCACCTTGGCCGGGTCGATCACGCCCGCCGCCACGAGATCCTCGTACCGCTCGGCCAGCGCATTAAAACCCTCGTCACCCTTCATCTCCCTCACGCGCTGCACGACAATCGAACCTTCGTGGCCCGCGTTCGCCGCGATCCATCGCATCGGCTCTTCGATGGCCCGAATGATGACATTGACGCCAATCTGCTCCTCGCCTGTCACTCGCAGCGTCTCGAGCACGTGTGACGCCCGCAGCAACCCAACGCCGCCACCTGCGACGATGCCCTCTTCGACGGCGGCTTTCGTCGCGTGCATCGCATCCTCGACGCGCGCTTTCTTTTCCTTCATCTCGGTTTCGGTCGCCGCTCCGACTTTGATGATCGCCACCCCGCCGACCAGCTTGGCGAGCCGCTCCTGCAGCGTCTCGCGGTCATAGTCCGACGTCGTGTCCTCGACCTGCATCCGGAGTTGCGTGACCCGGCCCGCGATGGATGCCGGGCTGCCGGCGCCTTCCACGATGGTGGTGTTGTTCTTGTCGATCGTCACCCGCTTGGCCTGGCCAAGGTCCTCCATCGTCATGCTCTCGAGCTTTTGGCCGAGGTCCTCGGTAAGGGCCTTTCCATTGGTCAGCACAGCGATGTCTTCGAGCATAGCCTTCCGGCGATCGCCGAAGCTCGGCGCCTTGACGGCGGCCACCTGAATCGTCCCCCGCAGCTTGTTGACGACAAGGGTCGCCAGCGCATCGCCGTCGATGTCCTCCGCGATGATCAGCAGCGGCCTGGCGGCGCGGGCGACGAGCTCCAGCACCGGCAGGAGATCCTTCATCGAGCTGATGCGCTTCTCATGGATCAGGATGACGGGGTTCTCCAGCACGACGTCCATGCGTTCCGGATCCGTGACGAAGTACGGCGATAGATAGCCGCGGTCGAACTGCATCCCTTCGACGAACTCGAGGGAGGTATCCATGCTCCTGGCTTCTTCCACCGTGATGACGCCGTCCTTGCCCACCTTGTCCATCGCCTCGGCGATGATCCGGCCGATCGTCTCGTCATGGTTCGCCGAAATGGTGCCGACCTGCGCGATCATCGGTCCGGTGACCGGCTTGGACATGCGCGTGAGCTCACGCGTGATCGCCTCGACAGCGTGCTCGATCCCGCGCTTGATGGCCATCGGGTTGGCACCCGCGGTGACGTTCTTCGCACCTTCGCGATAGATCGCCTGCGCTAGCACCGTCGCGGTCGTCGTGCCGTCCCCGGCGATGTCCGACGTCTTGCTCGCGACTTCCTTGACCATCTGGGCGCCCATGTTCTCGAGCGGATCGTTCAAGTCGATGTCCCTCGCCACCGTGACGCCGTCTTTGGTGATGGTGGGCGATCCGAAGGCGGTGCAGAGGATCACGTTACGCCCCTTCGGTCCCAGCGTCACTCTCACGGCATCCGCCAGGCCATTGACCCCGCGAAGGATCGCCTGACGAGATACGTCCCCATACGTAATCCGGTTGGCCATCAGACGCTCCGTTCCTGGATCGCGAGGACATCGTCTTCCTTCATGATCAGATACTCGACGCCTTCCACGCTGACCTCCTGGCCGCTGACAGCAAGGTTCGTCACGCGCGAATCTGCCGTGTGACACGAAGGGCACGTCGCGCATCCCGTGAGGTGTGGTGCGACATCCGCGAGTGGGCTCATCGACGGGCGAGAAGTGTCCGGAACCATGAATATCCTCTTATCAGCCGAGAGTCGTCGCACGTGGCGCCCGTGAGCCCTCGGCCGGCCTGCGGTTGCACGTCCACCGTGCGGCGTCGTTGATTCACCCCTCCGCCACCTTCCTTCTGCCGCTCGACAATCGTCGCCGCGGCCAACGAACTGGGACCGATGGGGGCGTTTGCTGAACCGAACGCCGGCCCCCCCATTGAGCCCGGCTGGCGGTACGTCAACGTGTTCCGCTCGTACGCGCCGGGAATGAGGTCCGGCATGTGCGTCGCCTTTTTGCAAACATCGGTGTTCATGGCGAACACTCGCCCTTCTGGTGGAGGCTTTGGTGAGAGCTGACCGCTGGAAAGGATTAGACGAAAGATCAGAACTCAGGAAAGCGATGCCCGTTCACTGTACAGGCATCCTCGACAATCGCGATGTTCACTTGTGGACAGTTCTGCCGCGCGCAGGAGAATACGCTGATTGTGAGGCCTGATATCTCATGACAACTCTGCAGATGGCAACACCCGTGGCCGCCCAGGTAACAGACACGCGGGAGGCGCAGGAGGCGCGCTGGAATGCTTGGAAGTCCAAGGGCGCGGCAGCCGATCGGATCACACAGCGCCGCATGCGAGTCGCCGTCGTGGTACTCCTGATCGCACTGGTGTGCGTGACGATCGCCGTGGTTCTATAGACGTGCGCGATGCGTCTTAGTGGATCTGGCGCGGCAACAGATCCCAGTCGCTCGGCGTGCCGACAAGGAGCGTCGCGCAGGCCCGGTCCGGCGGCGGGCTTGGCTCCGCCCCGCATATGGCGATGAGGTGCGGCACCGCTGCTATCGCGGCGGGCGAGAAGAAGACAGCCTCAGCCTCTTCCGCGTTCTGATCGTCGCGCCCCCTTCCAGTTGGAGCGTGACGAGTGAGGAAGAGGCAGGCACCATCGGGCCAGCCAACGGCCCCGAGCGCATCCGCAAACTGTTCACGAATCATCGAGACCTGTCGGGCCGCGTTCAGGTCATCGCGCAACTCGGCTCGGTACCACAAGCCAGAGGTCATTCAGCATCACGGCCTAAAGGTACGACGACAATCGGTACAAGATGACTGAGTTGTCCAGGTTGCCCCACTGCGCGATAGGAGTGCCGGGATCGTCGTGCATGGATCACCTTCAGATCCGATGCGGCGGTGCCAGTAACCGTTGACACGGCGGCGACGTCAATTCCGAGCTCGAATTCCCGATAGCGACCAAAATCCTGGGCTGCCAATGCAGTCCCGCACAGGACGAGTGCCAAGACCCCTACACCGCCACATCCACAATTCCTCATTGATTGATCCGTCATCGAAACGGCGCAGATAGGCCGTTCGCGAAAAGTGCGATTGTTCAGTCGCGAACAGTCGCGGGACGAGGCGTCGAGTACGCCGGGTGCGACGCTCGAAGCGTGTCCCAGAGATACCTGCACTGGGGACAGAAAGAGCACTGCGTGTCAGTTCGCGCAAGCGTGACGAAGGCGTGTGGCGATCCGCACCGCGGACACCCGACATAGGACCGAGGCGCTGGCCGCGGAAACAACACCATGCAAATGAAGCCTACCGAATGCGTACACGGGCGCGCTGTCCTAAACTGAACAGGTCTGAACTCCAACCCTGAACACATCCAATCGCAGTGTTACAGATGCTGCATCCAATTCTGCAGGAAGTACGCCGCCGTGGCATCGTCACCGCAGTCAGAACGCAGCCGGAACTCCGTCGCGTGCGGAATATCCAGGGCGTCACGGGCGCGCATGCAAATCAGCGTGTCCTCAAGCGTGACGGTGAGATGAGGCGCCCCTTCACCGCTCGCGGCGACCGTAACGGTCGGCGGTCCGGACTGTTCAATGACACTCAGAACGACACGGTTCGCCCCGGTGTTGTACGCGTCGGTCAGTCGTCTCATGGCCGCGAGAATCGTCACCCAGCGCTCGACCGAGGCGGCCGTCGCCTGCGCTGCATCTTCCTGCTGCGACGTCGCCAGAGGGCAGCGGATTCATCTCGCGCGTAGTGTTCTTGACCGAGCCGCTTCGCCCGATTGCTCGCTCTCGTTCCAACCGGGTCGCTACGCATTGAACCCTCCTTGAGACTGCGATATCACGCAAGCCCTACGCGTGAACATGTGCCGTTTGGAACAGTGCCGAGTGGCGGTTCCCGTTACGCTGGCATATGAGAGTTTCTGTTGCCCTGATCGTCATCCTGTTGGGTCTGCAGCATGTCCAGTTGCACTCGAACAGGACGTTGTTGGCGCCACGCGCTGCCGACGAAATCGCTCGCTCTCCAACGCTCCAAGAGGCGCAGCGATTCTTCTACAACGGCGATTACGATACGGCGGCTACGGTAACCCTTGCGCTGTGTACGGCACGCCCCGACGACCTCGCGGCCTGCGAACTGCGTACGTCCACGCTGCTCTTCCAGATCAAGAAAGCACTCGGGGAACAGGAGAACCTCGACAAGACCACCGCATGGAGGCTGTGTGCCACCTGTTCTGCACTCATGTCCGCGTTCCTGGCGGAGACGGTCCGAGGTCAGACCTTGGCGCGGGCGAGGCTGGAGATCCTCCCCGAGGACGAAGACACCTTGTTCTTCCTGGGAAAGCTGGACCTGAACTATGTATGGCTCCAGTTGGGTACACTCGGCCGCAAGACCGGGTGGGATGAATACTGGGAAGCTCGCCGATCGCTCGACCGTGCCCTTCGAATGAATCCCGAAAACGTTCGGGCCCGCGTTGCGCGGGCCTGGGTCGATTACATCGTCGGGACGAAGGTTCCGAGGGGTGTCCGCTGGCTCCTTGGGGGTGGTAACAAGAAGCGCGGACTGGTTGCCGTTCGCCAGGTGGTCGAAGAGGGCGGCGGCGATTTCTTCGTTCAGACGGAGGCGATGTTCGCGCTCTGGGATATGCAGGTACGCGAACAGGAAATCCCCGCGGCCGTTGCCACCGCGCGGTTGATCGCGCGCGACTTCCCCGAGAACCGCGAGCTGCGCCGGTTCCTCACGATTCATGATCCGACGGCTGCAATGATCAGCCCAACCAGCGACGCGCCGTAAACGCTTCGTTGTGGACCGCTATGCGCCTCGTTGCGCGAATTCTGTACTCGTTGTGACTCGCATAGCGGTCCTAGCGCGCGAGCGCGCCACGCCAATGCTGGACAACCAGCCGAGGGGCTCCGCGGGGATATCAAGGGGCGGAGCCCCTTGGCTGGTTAGACCGCGGCAAGACGTCGCTGGCTTCGTCTCCACAACCATCGACCGAAGCTGACCGCAGCCAACGCGAGCGCGCCCCTCTTGAGCAGGTCCAGGGCCTTGGGCCTTAGTGCATCCGCGGTGAGCAGGCGTCGGTACGCGACCGCCTCCGTGGAGCTGACAGTCGCAGCCCTGGCCACGCGTCGTCGTTCGGGAGCGGGGACCCAGCGTGTCATGAAGGCGAACGTCTTCGACGCACACACCGGACACTGTTGTGTCTCATGGATGTTGTCGCAGTCCAGACACAGGCGAGCGGTCCTAAGTTGCATGCGTTCCACTCGCGATCTTCTGCGGAGGCGGCGACCGGCGCTGTCTTCTATTGCACACGCAGACGCGCCTGGGGCCGCATGTCCGCGTGCGATAATTCGACCGATTCACGATGGCGAAAACGAAGGCACAGTCGCTCAAGACACGCGAGATACGCCCCGACTTCGACGTCCAGGCGTTCCTCAAATCCGCAGGTGCGGCACAGCGCGTTGTGACGTTCCCAAAAGGGAAGGTCGTCTTCTCGCAGGGCCAACCGAGCGATACCGTCATGTACGTTCAGAAGGGCGGAATCAAGATTTCCGTGTTATCTCGCGCCGGTAAAGAAGCGGTCGTGGCGATGCTGGGACCCGGCGACTTCTTCGGGGAAGGCGCTCTGACCGGTCAATCGATTCGGATCGGGACAGCCACCGCGACGATGCCGACAACCGTACTCGTCATCGAGAAAGGAGCGATGCTCAGGCTGCTCCACGACGAGCCGACGTTCTCGGATCGGTTCATCTCGTACATGCTGGCGAGGAACCTCCGTATCGAAGCGGATCTGGTCGATCACCTCTTCAACTCCAGCGAGAAGCGGTTGGCGAGAACCCTTCTACTGCTGGCGCGGTACGGCGATCAGGCGGATGAGGAGCGGAAGATACCGAAAATCTCCCAGGAAACGCTCGCTGAAATGATCGGGACGACGCGATCGCGCGTCAACTTCTTCATGAACAAGTTCAGGGACCTCGGGTTCATCGAGTACAACGGCGGCCTGAAGATCAACACTTCCCTCCTCAGCATCGTCCTGCACGATTAGTCGGTTCTGACGTGGGAATCCGCTGGGGACGCGCCCGCCCACCTGCGGAGCGCCGTCCGCAACTCGTCCGCTTGCTCCTGCAGCTGTCGCATCCGCTTTACCTGCACGGCAAGGTCGTGGCAGATCTCTTCGAGCTGACCTTCGACGGCATCGGGCAATTCCGCTCGGCCGGGCCGCCGCTGTGTGCGACGTGCGTCACGCGAAACTTCAGATCTCGGCATCGCATCCCTCAGACTGATAAGCGACCCCATCCTGACAGGTTGGAATGCACAGGTATGTACTGTTTGGAACGTTCCTAGCGAGAAAGGACCGAGGCGAACCGGGTGACCTTCCCGTTCGATGCCATCCGGGTCGAATTCACGTTGCGCGCAGCCTGATCCACATGCCGTGTCCGCGGTTCACCCACAGGCCGATCAGCTTGATGGACAGGCCGCGTTGTGAACCGATGGACTTGCGGACTTTAAGGAAAGGAGGAACAACAGACGAAAGGAAGAAGCGGACCGCCCGCGTGCGGCTGCTCGCTGACGGCGTGGATATCAGGATCATTCAGTTGATGCTCGGCCATGCGAGCGTCCAGCAGACACAGCGCTACCTGAACGTGACCGACGAAGAATTGCGGAAGGGATTGGAAGTGAGTTGGACGCGGCGACGAAGCCTACGGCTCGTCACCGGTGCCCAGGATGGCCGGACGGAGTGTCACACCAGTGTCACACCGACCTTGAAAAAGTGGCGCGCCCGACAGGATTCGAACCTGTGGCCTTCGGCTCCGGAGGCCGACGCTCTATCCAGCTGAGCTACGGGCGCTTGACATTGACGATTCGCGATTCGTGATTGTCGACTTGAAATCGCAGATCACGAATCAACAATCACGACTCATCGTATCACTTGCGGGAAGGGCCACGCGACGGTGCACGCGTAGGCTCGAAGACGGATCACGGCAGCTGAGAGGGCGCGTTCCTGCCCGCAGTCGCAACAAAACTGACGCAGTCGCCTTGATTCTTGAAGACGCCAAAGGCCTGCCAGCCGCCGTTCTTGCACTGGTCCGCGGATGTCGGCAGCGGCACGAACCAGATCTTCGTCGCGGCATCGGATGGCTCAGCGACGTCGCGGGTCGAGTCGTTGTCCGTATCGGCGTAGGCCGTGATGGCATCCGTGCCGGCGATGGCCGGCCCGCCGTAACAGAACCCGGCCTGTCCGCCGCTGTCGGTGGTCGCCGAATCACTGGCCGTGATCGCGCCGGTCACGCCGAAGTGCACCGTGATGTTCGGGGTTGGATTGGCAGACGCGTCCTGAACCGTGGCCGTGACGCAGTGCTGGGTGTTGACGGGGTTGGTGGCGTTCGACGGAGAGAGCGTCAGCCTCGCGGGGGGCCCCACGAAGTCGAACTTGACAATGAAGGAATCGTCATTGCCGCCGTACGTCGTCTGGACGGCCCCTGCGGTCGTCGGGAAATCGGTCGAGAATGTGGTGCCTGCAACGTAGGCACTCCCCGCGCGCACGGCGATGCCGCCGGAGCCAAAAGAATCACTCGACGCCTGGATACACGTCCTTGTATGCGACCTTGGCGTACGTGGGAATGTTCGTGCGCCACCCTGCCGGGTCGTGGCCAATGAAGTAGTTGCTCTTGCCGGGCAGTTCGTCCTGCCCAGTCGCCTGCGGCACGGGGTTGGCCTTGACCAATCTCATTCGCAGCAGCGCGCTCGTGCTTCGCCGGGCTGCGTTCGACGGGCCGAGAACAAGGAGCGTCTCGTTCGATGTCAGAAAGAGGCTGTATCCGGTCCCACGTGCGAGAAACTTGACCTCCGGGGCACTTTGACCGTGATTGACCTCAAAATTGAGAGGCAGGTTGCCGTAGCCTTCGATCAACCGCGCTCTGGTGGCGAGCCCGGGAGCGACGGGATCATTCGCTCTCAAGGAGCCCCGTGCGTGGTCCGCAGCCGCAGCGCTTTGCGCCTGGGCACTCAGACCGGCGGCGCCAGCCAACGAAGCGGCTATTGCCGCGCCAGGGACAAGCGTGCGGAATGGACGTCGACTGAAACGACTGCCCATCATCTCCAGAATTCCTCTTTCGACTGTCCGGATGGGCAGGTTTATATCACGAGGCGCAGCAACCTGGCTCCTGAGAAGGGGCGGTATTCGTCAGGGGAGGAAGGCTGGCGCGCCCGGCAGGACTCGAACCTGCGGCCTACGGATTCGAAGTCCGGCGCTCTATCCAACTGAGCTACGGGCGCATGAATGGCCATCATATCACGCGGGTTTTTCCGCCTTGCGCCTCCACCGGCAACAATATACTAGACGGGCGGCTGACAATAGCTCCGCTCGCCCCCGCGATCCGATCGAAGGAGATCATCCCGATGCTGCTGCGCCTTTTCATCGTCGTCGCCATGCTGGTGACTGCCACGCCGCTCGTCGCCCAGCAGGCGCCCGCGCAGACACCGCCGGCTGACAACCAGGAGCAGGACCAGCCGGTGTCGTACGAGGAACAGGTCGTCGTCACCGCGTCGCGCACCGAACAGCAGCTGGTCAATGCCCCTGCCGCGGTCACGCTCGTTCCGACGACGACGATTCAGAATTCGCCGACGACGAACATGGGCGACCTGCTCCGGACCGTGCCCGGCATCAACGTGTCGCAGGGCTCGGCGCGCGACATCAACATCACCACCCGTGGCGCCACGTCCACGCTCGCGACCTCCCAGCTCGCGCTCGTCGACGGCCGCAGCGTCTACCTCGACTTCTTCGGCATGGTCATGTGGGATCTGGTGCCGACCAACCTGCCCGAGATCCGCCAGATCGAGGTGATCCGCGGGCCCGCCTCCGCCGTGTGGGGCGCGAATGCGATGACCGGTGTCATCAACGTGATCACGCGGTCGCCGCGCGAGCTCGCCGCGCAGGCGCCCACGACGGTGACGATCGGGGCCGGCGCGTTCAACCGGAGCGCCCAGGGCGTCGATCGCGACAGCGGCTCACTGTTCTACGTCAACGGCTCGCACGCGCAGGCGGTCAACGATCGCTGGGCCTACAAGCTGTCGGCCGGCTACTTGACCCAGGACCCGCTGCCCAGGCCCGTGGGGACAATTGCGAACTCGTTCCGCACACCCTATCCGCCGTTCACGAACGAAGGGACCTCGCAGCCGAAATTCGACGCGCGCGTCGACTACGACATCGCCAGCGGCGGTACGGTCTCCTTCAGCGGCGGCATCGCCGGCACCGAAGGCATCATTCACAGCGGCATCGGGCCGTTCGATATCTCGAGCGACTCGCGGATGAGCTACTTCTCCACCCGGTACCAGAACGGCGCGAGGCGGATCGCCTTCTTCACGAACCTGCTCGACGGCAGCGCGTCGAACCTGCTGGCGTTCCAGCCGAACGGCCGGCCGCTGCCGCTCGTCTTCGATACCAAGACCTTCGACATCGAGGCGGCCGACGCCCGATCGATCGGCACGCGCCACGTGCTCGCGTTCGGCGGCAATTACCGCCACAACGCGTTCGACATCTCGCTGGCGCCCGCCGGCGACGACCGCAACGAGGGGGGCGGCTACATCCAGGACGAGATCTTCTTCGGCAACCACTTCCGCTGGGTCGTCGGCGGACGCGTCGACAAGTTCTCCTCGATTGACGATGCGGTGTTCTCGCCGCGGACGACGTTCATGGTGAAGCCGGTCCAGGCGCAGACATTCCGCGTGTCGTTCAACCGCGCGTTCCGCGCGCCGTCGTTCATCAACAATCACATCGACACGACGGTGCTGAACGAGGTGAACCTCAGCGCGCTGTCGCCGGCGCTCGCGCGCTTCGTCTTCCCGATTCGCGCCGTCGGCAACCCGGAACTCAAGCAGGAGACGATGACGGCCTACGAGGTGGGGTACACGGGTGTTCTGGGCGGGCGCGCGACCGTGACGGCCGCCTTCTACTACAACGTGACCGACGACGGCATCTACTTCACGCCGGTGGCGGCGTTCACGCCCGCGAGCCCGCCGCCCGGCTGGCCGCTGCCGCCCGCCATCCTCGGCGTGCTCGCAGGGCTGACTCCGCCGGTCGTACTGCCGTCGCGCTTCACGTACCTGAACCTCGGGACGATCAAAGACAAGGGCGTCGAGCTGGGCGTCGATCTCACGGTGAACCGCTCGCTCACGGTCTTCACCAACTACTCGTACCAGGCGAAGCCGGTGGCGGAGGATCTGCCGCCGGGGACGACGATCGACGACATCAACTGGCCGCCGAAGAACCGGTTCAACGCGGGATTCGACGTCAGCTATCGCCGCGTGCTCGGCAACCTGAGCGTCAACCACACGGACGAGGCGTACTGGCAGGACGTGCTCGACGCGCGATTCGCGGGCGTGACGGAGCCGTACACGATCGTGAACGCCGGCTTCGGCGTCCGCTGGGCCGGCGAGCGGGTCATCACGAGCCTCAAGGTGACGAACCTGGCCGATCAGGACGTCATGCAGCACATCTTCGGCGACGTGCTGAAGCGGCAGGTCGTCGGCGAGGTCCGGTTTACGTTTTGAATTCACGGCCGTCGGAGGTGTCCGATGCCGTTTTCCGAGCTCGACTGGGAGAGGTCACGAAACGAAACGAGACGATTCGTGTGCTTCGTGCGCGTCGTGGTTCACGGTTCTGCGTACTGCATCACCGCCCGCAGATTTGCTCCCTTCGATCGGCGCAGCGCCGCCCACAGATCGCCCACGGCCTCGAGCCGCGCGGCAAAGGTGCGGATCGTGAAGTCGCGCGGCGACACGCCCTCGTCAATCTCCGCCCACGTCACCGGCGTCGAGACGCCGGCAAACGCGTTGGCGCGCGCGCTGTAGACGCTCGCCAGCGTCTTGCCGCGGACGTTCTGCAGGGAGTCGACGTAGATGCGCCGTCCCCGCGCCGCGAGCGACCGCTCGATGGTGGCGGCTTTCGGGTGCTTCCGCGCGACGATTGTCGCCACGATCTGGCAGAACAGCAGCCCCGCCTGATACGGCGTATCCGGCGGCATCGGCACGTAGACGTGCAGCCCGCCCGCGCCCGAGGTCTTCGCGCACGCCGGCGCCCCGAGCGTCTGCAGCTCGTCGCGCACCCAGCGCGCCGCGTCGCGCACGCGCGAGAACGGCGCATCCTCGGGCGGATCCAGGTCGAACGCCACGTGGTCGACCACGTCCTCCGACTGCACGCGCGAGAACCAGGGATCCTGCGAGATGGCGGCCAGCTGCACGGTGTAGAGGAGCGTGGTGAGCGATCCGCCGACGAGATGGGGCCGCGTCTCGGACTCGCTGGTCGCATACTCGACGCGCACGCCGGCGGGGCGCCGGTCGGGCGCGCGGTGCTGATAGAACGGCTTCGCGTCGACGCCGTTCGGATAGCGCTTCATCACCAGCGGACGATCGGCGATCGCCGGCAGGATGTACGGCGCGACGCGAATGTAGTGGCGGAAGAGATCAGCTTTGGTGAGCTTCAGCCGCCCCCAGAACACCTTGCGGAGATTGGTCACCTCGAGGCGGTCGCCGCCGGGCAGCTCGAGCACGCCGTCGCCGCGGCCGCGCTCGATCGCGTCGATCTGCTCGAGCAGCCGACCGATCGCCGTCGGCGAGATCCGCGGCCGCGTTCTCCGATCGGCCGCCGAGGCGCGTTCGGCCCGCGCCACAGGCTTCTCGAGCAGCGTGTCCGGTTCCTTGCGCACGTCCTGGGGCCGCATGTCGTCGCGCAGGCCGAGGTAGGTCGGGTGACGCAGCCGGCCGTCCGCGGTCCACTCGGTGAACTTCACCTCGGCGACGAGCTCGGGGCGCGTCCAGTGCGGGCGCTCGTTGGTGCGAGGCGTCACGGCAAACGGCGACGTCTTCGTCTCGAGCGCGTGCAGCCGCTTCCAGACGCGTCCGAGCTCGGCGTCCGTGAAGCCGGCGCCGGTATGGCCGACGTACTGCAGCCGTCCGCGTTCGTCGTACACGCCAAGCAGCAGCGCGCCGAAGAACGGCCGCGAGCCGCGCGGATCGGTCCAGCCGCCGACCACGCAGGCCTGCCGGCGCACGAGCTTCAGCTTGCGCCAGTCGGGGGAGCGGCGGCCCGCCGCGTAGCGCGAGTCGAGCCGCTTGGCGATGAGCCCTTCCCAGCCTTCGGCCTGCGCCCGCGCGTGCAGCGCGCGGCCGTCGCCAATCACCTGCTCGCTCGGACGTACATGCGTGTTGCCGCTCCGGTCGATGAGCGCTTCGAGCCGCGCGCGCCGCTCGCGCAGCGGACGCGCGCGCAGGTCCTCATCGCCGTCGCGCAGGAGATCAAAGACGATGTAGGTGACGGGCGCCCCCTTACGGGGCGCCGCCTTCAGGTGAATCCGCCCCTGCAGCCGCTGAAAGCCGAGCGGCCTGCCGTCCTCGTCGGTGGCCACGATCTCGCCGTCGACGACGACCGGCCGATCGAGGCGGCGCGCCCACTGACGGAGCGCGCCGGCAACCTCCGGAAACTGCGCGGTCTTCTCGTTGCCGAGGCGCGACCAGAACCGCACGGCGCCACCCGGCTCCATGGCCGCGATGGCGCGAATACCGTCGTACTTCGGCTCGTACGCGAGATCGCCCGCCTCGAGCGGCGCGACCGCCGTCGTCGCCAGCATCGGCCTTACGGCGGCCGGGTCGTCCCGCCAGAGCATCGTGAGGTGTGCGTCGTGAGTCGTGCGTGGCTTACGCGGCCCGTGTCCGCTTGGCCTTCGGCGTGGTCTTCCGCGCCCGGGCGCGGGCGGGCTTGCGGGCCCCGGCGCCCGACGCCTCGAGCGAGCGCCGCAGCCGCTCCATCAGGTCGACCACTTCGGCCTCGCGCGGCTCCACCGCCTCGACCAGCTTCGGCTCGGTGCCCTTCATGCGCGCGCGGATGATGCGCATCAGGTTCTCGCGGTACTGATCACTGTACTGCGTCGGGTCCCACTGGTCGGCCAGGTTCTCGACGAGCGTCCGCGCCATCTCCAGCTCCGGTTTCCGGAGATCCTTCGCGGCCGGAAACGTGTAGACGGACGTATCGACGAGCTCTTCGGGATAGCGCATCTGCGTGAGGACGATCGCGTCGCCGACCACTTCGAGCGCGGCCAGGTGCTGCCCGTCGCGGAGCACGATCGTCGCGATGCCGACCAGATCCGCCCCGCGCATCGCTTCGCGCAGCAGCGCGTAGGCGCGCTCGCTGCCCTTGGGGGGCACCAGAAAGTACGACGCCTCGAAGAAGCGATCGTCGATCTCCGGCCCCTTGACGAAGCTGCGGATGTCGATCGTCCGCGTCTTCTCGAGCGCGGCCGCCCGGAAGTCTTCCTTCGTGAGCACGACGAACCGGCCCTTCTCGTACTCGTATCCCTTGACCAGCTCGTCCCAGGCGACCGTCTTGCCCTCGCGGGCGCAGACGCGCTCGAAACGTACCGGGGATCGATCGTCAGCGTGAAGCAGACGGAAGCGCGGACGGGAGTCACGGACCGCCGTGTGGAGCTCGACGGGGATGCTGACGAGACCGAACGCGATCGAGCCCTTCCAGAGTGCACGCGCCATACGGAAGGGGCATCTGCAAATCTCAAACCCCAACTCCCGAACCCCCAACTCTCAGCCATTTGGGAGGTGGAAGTTGGAAGTTGCACATGGGCGTTGGTCATTGCGACGTTCGCTGGCGCAGTTCCCGCTCGGCCTCGAGCCAGTCGTCGAAGTCGCGGCCGTGCTCGCCGCCGCGGCTCAGGTACCGGCGGTACGCCGCGTCAGCGATCTCGTCGTGCGTCGGGTTTCGGCCGGCCTTGTCGTCGGCGGAGCCTGGCGGCGGCGTGGCGCCGGCTGCGCGGCGCCGTGTGGTCGTCCGGGGCGCCGCCGGATCGGTACTCTTCTTCGCCATGGTGACAATCTCTCAATCAGTCGGATTCTACCTCCGTCTACATCTCCTCGGTCACATCGAATTCGGAGGCGAAGACCTTCAGCGTGTTGAGCGCGGCGTCCTCCTCCTGCAGAGTGTGCTCGAGCAGGTCGATCGCGTCGGCGAGGCCGAGCTTGTCGGCCATATCGATGAGGTTCTCGTACGACGAGATCTCGTAGCGCTCGACCTTCTGGCCGGCGTCCGATCAGCCTGAAGATCCGCTGGAGCCGGCGGATCTGCCCCTGCGTCTCGCGCCGGTGCCGCGTGTACGCCTTCTTGATCTCGCGATCGCGGCTTTCCCCGGCCATCTGCGCGAGCGCATCGACGAGCGCCTGCTCGCCGGCGTAGATGTCCTGCAGCTCGTGTTCGAAGAGATCCTGAACGGTGCGCATCGCCATGGTCGCCTCCAGCGGCGGACGCGTTGTGCAAGAGCGAGGCCACGACCCGAACGATCCGAACGATTCGAACGGACCGAACGATCCGAACGATCTAGGCGACGAGCGGCGACGGCAGACGCAGCAGCCCCGCGAGCGGGATGTGCACCCAGTCGGGACGGTTGTTCAGCTCGTACCCGAGCTCGTAGAGCGCCTTGTCGAGCACGAACACCGCGAGGAGCGCCTCGAGATCCTCGACGCGCGGCGGCAGGATCGGCGACTGCCGCACCGCATCGAGATAGGCGTGGAGGAAGGTACCGCTCACCCGCGTTTCCCAGGCGTCGGCCCATGGCGCCAGCCGCTCCACGTCTTCCGCGCGCGTGAGCGTCGCTGCGCTGAGCGCCGTCAGCGCCGCGTAGCTGAACGACCGCAGCATCCCCGCGACGTCGCGCAGCGGCGACATCTTCGCGCGCCGCTCCGACAGCGGCCGCGCCGGCTCACCCTCGAAGTCGAAGAGGATGACGTCGCCTTCGTGGACGAGCACCTGACCGAGATGGAAGTCGCCGTGGCACCGGATGGCCTGCCCGGCCTCGAGCACGTCGGCCGACTCGTCGAGCACGCGCAGCAGATCGCGCCGGCGCGCGAGCACCCGCTCGGCGAGCTCGCGGCGGCGATCGTCGAGCTGCGGGAGTGCGCGCTCGACGAGCGCGAGCTGGTCGGCCGCGTGCCGCTCGACGCCCGCGACGAGCCGCTTCACCTCGGTGCGGCCGAGCGGGATCGGCGCGAACGCCGCGTCGCCGTTGCCGACGGCGAGATGCACGTGCAGCTCGCCCGTGCGTCGTCCGAGCACGCCGGCGATCGTCAGGTAGGTGCCGATCGCCTCTGCGATCTCGTCGGGCGGCGCCGGCGCCTCGAGGCTCGGCGCACCGGGGGTGGCGCGGTGGGGCCCGAACACCCAGTCGCGCGCGGCCTCAGGCGAGGCGTGCGGCGGCGGCAGGGCCATCACCCGCTCGAAGTAGCGCCCGAGCTCCTCGATCGTGACGTGCCAGCCGGTGCCCTGGTTGTACATGTACTGCTGGAGCATGGCGACGGCTGCCGGCTCCTCGCCGTTGCGAGCGTAGGTGATCGCGCCTCCGAGCGGCGGCACGCGCGTGAAGCCGTGGCGCGGCAGGAAGTCGCTCATCTCGAGGTCGGGGTTCGGCCCGGGCTGGGTGCGCCGGAACAGCTTCATCACGAACCGCTTGCCGAAGAAGACGGACGTGTTGCTCTGATCGAGCGGCGTGCGGACGATCGGGCGCACCAGATCGGGCGGGACGCGTTCGGGCAGATGGTGGCTCATCGTGCGCAGGCGTCCGCGCCGCATCGGCAGCTCGCCGACCTCCTCGATGAGCCCCAGGAGCCGCGTGCACGTGTCGTCATCGAAGAGGCCGTCGTAGAGCAGCCCTTTGCGCGCGCCGGTGATCCGGGCGAGCACCGCCGCCGGGTGCTCCCGCTCCAGCGTGGTCTCCTCCGACATCGCGAGCGGCAGGACGTACTGTTCGCGGCCGCCGTCGCGGTAGTCGACCTCCACGATCGTCAGGAACGCCGGCAGCGCGCCCCCGCGCAGCGTGGCCCAGTCGGCCACGCGGGCCGAGGCGACCGCGCGCGCCTTGCCGCCGAACCAGCGCTGACGCTCGAGAAACGGCACGAGCGCCCGGCGCTCGACGATCGTGCGGAGGCCGCCGTCGAGCGTCGACTCCCAGACGGCCCCCGCCAGGACCGATGGCAGCGGGCCGTGCTCTTCGACGACTGGCGCGGTCCGCGCGGTGATCGGCGTGACGACGAGCTTGAGCTGGAACCAGTAGAAGCCGTATGGCGCCAGCGTCAGGAAATACGGCTGCTCGCCGATGCGCGGGAACTCGGTCTGGCCGAGCATCTCGACCGGCGTGAGCCCCTCGAACTCGGCCAGCGGGATCTCGGCGGGCTGCACGGTACGCGACAGGTTCGCCACGCAGAGGACCGTGTCGTCCTCGTGCTTCCGGATGTAGACGAAGATCTTCCGGTTCGCGGCGGAGATGAACTGCAGCGAGCCGCGGCCGAAGACCGCGTGCTGCCGGCGCAGCGCGATCATGCGCTTCATCCAGTGGAGCAGCGAGAAGGGCGACCGCTCCTGCGCCTCGACGTTGATCGCCTCGTAGCCGTAGACCGGGTCCATGATCACGGGCGCGAAGAGGCGCGCCGGATCGGCGCGCGAGAAGCCGGCGTTGCGGTCGCTGCTCCACTGCATGGGCGTGCGCACGCCGTTGCGGTCGCCGAGGTACACGTTGTCGCCCATGCCGATCTCGTCGCCGAAGTACATGATCGGCGTGCCCGGCATCGAGAAGAGCAGGCTGTTCATCAGCTCGATCCGGCGGCGGCTGTTCTCCATGAGCGGCGCGAGCCGCCGCCGGATGCCGACGTTCAGCCGCATCTGCGGGTCGGCGGCGTACTGCGTGTACATGTAGTCGCGCTCTTCGTCGGTCACCATCTCGAGCGTCAGCTCGTCGTGATTGCGCAGGAAGATCGCCCACTGGCACGAGGGGGGGATCTCCGGCGTCTGGTTCATGATCTCGACGATCGGGTGCCGTTCCTCCTGCCGCAGCGCCATGAACATGCGCGGCATCAGCGGGACGTGGAACGCCATGTGGCACTCGTCGCCCTCGCCGAAGTACGCCTGCACGTCGGACGGCCACTGATTCGCATCGGCCAGGAGCGCGCGGTCGGGATAGCGTGCGTCGACCTCGCGCCGCATGCGCTTGAGGATCGCGTGCGTCTCGGGCAGGTTCTCGTTGATCGTCCCTTCGCGTTCGACGAGATACGGGATGGCGTCGAGCCGGAGCGCGTCGACCCCCAGGTCGAGCCAGAAGCGCATGGCATCGACCATCGCCTGGAGCACTTCCGGGTTGTCGAGGTTGAGATCCGGCTGGTGCGAGAAGAACCGGTGCCAGTAGTACTGGCCCGCGACCGGGTCGTAGGTCCAGTTCGACTTCTCGGTATCGGTGAAGATGACGCGGGTGCCCGCGTACGTCGTGTCGGTGTCGCTCCACACATAGTACGCCCGCTCGGGCGAGCCTTTCGGCGCCCGGCGCGCCCGCTGGAACCAGGGATGCTGGTCGGAGGTGTGGTTGATGACGAGCTCGGTCAGCACGCGAATCTGCAGCGCATGCGCGGCGTCGACGAAGCGCTTGAAGTCGTCGAGGGTGCCGTAAATCGGGTTGATCGACGTGTAGTCGGCGATGTCGTATCCATCGTCGCGCAGCGGCGAGGGATAGAAGGGGAGCAGCCACAGGCACGTCACGCCGAGGTCGTGCAGGTACGGCAGCTTCTCGGTGAGTCCCGGAAAGTCGCCGATCCCGTCGGCGTTGCTGTCGTAGAAGCCGCGGACGTGGACCTCGTAGATGATCGCGTCCTTGTACCAGTCGGGGGACATGTGTGATGTGTGATTAGTGATTGGTGATTGAGCGAACGACCAGGATGTGCGCGATGCGTTCCCGCGGGTCGAGCTTCACGTAGTTCCACTCGCCGCGCCAGGCGTACTGCGCCCCGTCGAGCAGGTCCTCGACGAGGTACGGCTGGTCGGGGGCGAGGCCGAGCTCCCAGATCGGCACCTGTACGTGGCCATGCTGCGTCCAGTGCGGGTCGGTGTTGGCGACCACGAACACCCACCGGTCGTACGTAGGCCGGGGCTCGTGGCCGGCCCGATCGAGCGGCCGCAGACCCGGCGGGCTCTTGCTGAACCACAGAAACATCGGGTTGTCGGCCGCGTGGAACCGCAGCGTCTCGTTGCCCTGCAGGGCCGGGTGCTCGCGCCGGATCTGGTTCACGCGCGCGATGAGCTCGTTCAGATTGCCCGGCTGATTCCAGTCACGCACGCGGATCTCGTACTTCTCCGAGTTGAGGTACTCCTCCGATCCCGGGCGGACGGGGACGTTCTCGCACAGCTCGAAGCCGCTGTAAATGCCGTAGCTCGCCGAGAGCGTCGCGGCGAGCACGAGCCGCACCTCGAAGGCCGGCCGGCCGCCGTGCTGCAGGTACTCGTGGAGGATGTCGGGCGTGTTCGCGAAGAAGTTCGGCCGCATGTACTGCTGCAGCTCGGTCTGCGTCAGCTCGGTGAGGTACTCGCGCAGCTCGTGGGCGCTCGTCCGCCATGTGAAGTACGTGTACGACTGGCTGAAGCCGGCCTTTGTCAGATAGCGCATCACCTTCGGCCGGGTGAAGGCCTCCGACAGGAAGATCGCCTCCGGGCAGCGCCGCCGCACCTCCGCGATCACCCATTCCCAGAACCCGAACGGCTTGGTGTGCGGGTTGTCGACGCGGAAGATCGTCACGCCGTGCGTCGTCCAGAAGAGGAAGACGTCGCGCAGCGCCTCCCAGAGCGACCGCCACTCGGAGGAGTCGAAGTCGAACGGATAGATGTCCTGGTACTTCTTGGGCGGGTTCTCCGCGTGCTTGATCGAGCCGTCGGGCCGATGCCGGAACCACTCGGGATGCTCCTTCACCCAGGGATGGTCGGGCGAGGCCTGAAAGGCGATGTCGAGCGCGATTTCGAGGCCGAGGTGGCGCGCGGCCGCGACGAAGCGATCGAAATCCTCGATCGTGCCGAGACCGGGATCGACGGCGGTGTGTCCTCCCGCTTCGGATCCGATCGCCCACGGGCTGCCGGGATCGCCGGGCTCCACCGTGAGGGCGTTGTTGCGCCCTTTGCGGTACGTGCGCCCGACAGGGTGGACCGGCGGCAGATACACAACGTCGAACCCCAGGCCCGCAATCGCGGGGAGCCGCGCCTCGGCGTCGTGCAGCGTGCCGGGGCGAGACGCGTCGGTCGTGCACGAGCGCGGGAACATCTCGTACCAGGCGCCGAACCTGGCCCGCTCGCGGTCGACGACGACGCGCAGTGGAGCAGCCATCGTCGAGGCGGTGCGGTCGGGGCGCGCCTCCATCAGGGCGCGCAGCTGTGGATCGCGGGCGGTGGTGACGCGCGCGGCCTGGGGTGCGGCGCTGCGAAGCACGTCGGCGATCTCCAGCAGCCGCATGTCGTCATCAGAGAGCGCCGCGCGCTGCACGAGTTCCGCTCCCTCCAGCAGTTCGCTCGCGACGTCCTGTCCCGCGTCCGCCTTCTTGGTCAGCGCCTCCAGCCAGGTGCCGAAGCGATCGAGCCAGGCCTCGACCGTGTATTCGTATTCGCCGAGCTCGGTCACCTCGAACGACGCACGCCACGCGTCATTGCCCAGCGGCGTGAGCGGGACCTCGGTCCAGTGCGCCGAGTCCGCTGCGTCCTTACGATGAGCGGGACCCGGCCCACGTACGACTCGGTACCTCAACACGCCCGCGACCTGATCCTGTCCGTCGGCGAACACGTCCGTCGTCACGACAACCGTCTCGCCCGGCGTGCGCTTGATGGGGAAGCGTCCGCCGTCGACCTGAGGCTCCACGCGTTCGACGACGACTCTGGCCGCCATCTGCCCGGTGCCGTCCACGGCGCCCGCAGGCGGCGCGGCCCGCGGCGCGTTGCGCAGCTCCTGGCGGTTCACGACTGCGCCTCCGGCGGCAGCACGGGCGCGGCGGCACGGTGCTCGGCCGTTAGCACGAACAGCGCGAGCGTGCGTCCCTGCAGCGGATAGGTGGCGCCGCCGACATAGCGCCGCTCCTCGACGTAGGGCGCAATCGTGTCGATGACGCGGAGCCACGACATGTGCGGGCCGACGGTCGGCAGCGCGAAGCGCACCTCGAGGTGATGCGCGTTGAGCAGGATGAGGAGCGTGTCGCCGTGGACCGGGCGCCCGCGCTCGTCGACCTCCTCGAGCGCATCGCCGACCATCAGCACGCCGAGCGGGCGCGCAGACGGCGCATTCCACGCCTTATCGGTCATCTCGCGCCCGGACGGATCGAGCCAGTAGATGTCCTTGACGCCGACGCCGCGGATCGCGCGCCCCTGAAAGAAGCGGCGCCGCATGAGCACCGGCTGCGCGCGCCGGAGCCGCACGAGGCGGCGCGTGAAGGCGAGGAGCTGCTGCTGGGCGAGCGTCAGGTCCCACGGCGTCCAGCTCAGCTCGTTGTCCTGGCAGTAGGCGTTGTTGTTCCCCTGCTGCGTGCGCCCCATCTCGTCACCGCCGCTGATCATCGGGACGCCGAGCGAAAGCACGAGCGACGCCATCAGGTTGTGCTTCTCGCTGTAGCTGACGAGATCGTGGAGCGTGAAGCCGTCGTGCGCCGTGATGAAGTTGATGCTGGCGTACGGGCGCCGGCCGCTGTGCTCGTACAGGTCGTTGCTGCCGGCGATGCGCGTCGCCACCTCGGCGACACCCCGGTCGTCGCCGCGCCAGAACGCGCGCATCGCGTCGCGGTACTTCGCGTTCCACTCGGTCCAGTGAATGGGGAAGTTGCCCACCTGATACCCGCCCTGGCCGAGGTCCCACGGCTCGGCAATGAGCTTCACCTGCGAGAGCAGCGGGTCCTGATGAATGATGTCAAAGAACGCACCGAGGCGGTCGACGTCGTAGAGCTCGCGGGCGAGCGCGCTCGCCAGGTCGAAGCGGAAGCCGTCGACGTGCATCTCGAGCACCCAGTAGCGCAGGCTGTCCATGATGAGCTGCAGGACCTGCGGGCTCTGCCTGTTCAGGGTGTTGCCGCAGCCGGTGAAGTCGAGGTAGTACCGCCGGTCCTCGGGAACCAACCGATAGTACGTCGCATTGTCGATGCCGCGCAGCGAGAGCGTGGGCCCGAGGTGGTTGCCCTCGGCCGTGTGGTTGTAGACGACGTCGAGGATGACTTCGAGGCCGGCGCTGTGGAGCGCCTTCACCATCCGCTTGAACTCGTGGACCGCCGCGCCCGGCTCGCCCGACGCCGAGTAGCGGAGGTCGGGCGCGAAGAACGAGAGCGTGTTGTCGCCCCAGTAGTTCGAGAGGCCCCGCTCGGCCAGATGACGCTCGTACGCATGGTGGTGCACCGGGATGAGCTCCACCGCCGTCACGCCGAGCCGCGTGAGGTGCTCGAGCGCCGCTTCCGTCGTCAGCGCCTCGTAGGTGCCCCGCAGCGGTTCGGGCACCTGCGGATGGAGCCTGGTGAACCCTTTGACGTGCATTTCGTAGATGACGGTCTTGTGCCACGGCGTGCGCGGCGGGCGATCGTCGCCCCACGTGAACGCGGGGTCGATGACGACGGCAAGCGGCGCGTAGGCGGCGTTGTCGCGCTCGTCGTACGAGAGGTCGGCATCGGGGCTGCCGATCGTGTAGCCGAACATCGAGTCGTGCCAGCGCACCGGCCGCGCGATCGCCTTCGCGTACGCATCCACGACGACCTTGTTCGGATTGAAGCGCTCGCCGGCGGCCGGCTCGTACGGGCCGTGCATGCGGTAGCCGTACAACTGGCCCGGACGGACGTCGGGAAGGTAGCCGTGCCACACCATGTCGGTCTGCTCGGGGAGCGGCACGCACGCGGACGGCGCTGTCGCAGTGGCCGACTCGAACAGACAGAGCTCCACGCGCGTGGCGTGGGCGGAATATATCGCGAAGTTCACGCCGAGGCCCGTCCAGGTCGCACCCAGGGGGTACGGTTGACCCGGCCAGACGCGCATCGGGCCTCAGCAATTCAAAATCAAGGCCGTCCTACAGTTCAGGTTGCGGCCCGTGCGCCTTCCTTGCAAGGAGGAGGCGGCCATGAGCGACGAACGCAACGAGACCGGAAAGCCGCCGGGCGGCGGCCGGTGGGATCACGAGACAATGCGTGACGCGATGCTGCGTCCCGTCACCGGACCCGGCAGCACCGACACGCTCGCGGCGAGCGGCGGGCTCGAGCTGCCCGCGCACGAGTCGCACCCGGAGCCACCGCCCCGCGACGCGGCCAACGAGCCGATTCCGGGCGAGCGGGACGCGACGACGCTGACGTGGCGTGCACCAGGCGCGATCGGCGGACGTTTCTCAGGCGCCGACACGCCGCCGCCGGCGCCCGACACGATGATGGATGCGGCGACCAAACACGATCGCAAGATCGAAGGCGGCGGGAACACCTGAACGGTGCGACGGTGCGGTCGTGCCTGCGTGCTACACTTGAGTTTTGCCGGTCACGTGGCGGATGTAGCTCAGGGGTAGAGCGCCTGACTGTGGCTCAGGAAGTCGCGGGTTCGAAGCCCGTCATCCGCCCCACCTTCCGAAAAGCCCTGTAGAATCAGGGCCTTTCTCTACGGTCCAGGTGCGATGACAACTGAATCGCAACTGACGGCACGAGAGCGATCCGTTTCTTCCGCCCGACACCCCTCTTTCCTTGTCCGGCACCCGGCTTGGGTGGATGCAATAGCGATCGGCCTCTACTTCGCCCTTCTCGGATGGGTGTGGTGGGACCTTGGCAAAGACGACGAGACCCTCAACTTCACGACTCCCTACTTTCTCTTCGCGAACTTCGTCGTTGTGTGGTGGTATGCGTGGCTCACGCGCGGCATACTTCACGAGTCCCGCGTGGCCGCGGACGGCAGCGACAAACCAGCTGACGCTCGCTCAAACGAGGGACCTCAACGAGCAGAGGCGACGCTGGAGTGAAAGGAAACCTCTCGTCTTTACCTTCGCGAAGGGCGGTGGGCTCTGGATTGTCAACGTCGGCGGCGGTCCCGCGTTGAACGTCTTTTACCTGAACCCTGACATTGATCCGCGACCAATGGGACTGGGTGCACTCGGTGCGGGCCAAGAACGGCAGCTCTTGCCAACGTCAAGATGCACGATGACGCACAGTGGACTCTTGACGCGTTCTTGGAGAGGAATCGTGACCGATTGCGGCGTCGACTCGGCTGAGGGGTCACTCTTCCGGCGGCGATGTGATCGATTCTAAGCCAGCCTGACGTGACCCTCCGCTGTCGCGCCTCTAGCGCGACGACCTCTCGGCACTTCTGTGTCAAGGGGCGCAGGTCGCTGTGCGTCGCCCCCTCCGATTCCGCTTTTCGCCGGGGCGAAAGGATCGGATCAAGGCGGTCCTGACCAAATGCATGGGTTTTGCTACTATTCGTTTCGGTGCCGACCGACGCTGTCCTCCGAATCCCCGACGAGCAACTGCCAGCGTTGCTGGCGCTCGCTCGGCTCGACGAGCAGAAGTTCAAGGTTCTGGCTGCCGCTCTTGAGGCTGCTCCGATGAAGCTCCGCACCGAGGAGGTCACCGAGGCGGTCCTCAAGTTGGCCCAAGGTTATCCGAGGCGCGAAGTTGAGCAGGCTGTCGACGTTCTGTCCAGTTTGTCGGTAGTCAGGCTCATGGCTGACGTCGATGTGGAGGTATTCGTCAACGATGTGATCGACGCAATGGAAGCGCAGGAGGAGGGATTCACGGCAAACCGGGAGGAGTTTGGAGCCCGTCTGAGCGAGGTCCTCTCATATCCGAGCGTGGTCGCGCCAGCTAAGGCACGGTCGATTCTCATTGACCATGCGAACTATCTCTGTCGTGCGCGGATTCTTAGCGACATCCGGCCGGTGTTCGGATCCGATGTCGAGCAGACCCCTACAACAGCCGTCGTCACCCATACGTTGAAGCTGAGCTATCACCGAGGCACCGGGACACTTAGGGATTTCTTTGTCGTGCTGGACCGAAACGATCTGGACGAATTGTCACGACTCATCGAGCGCGCCAAAGCGAAGGAGAAGACGCTTCACGTGACGCTCGCCGCTGCAGGCATCGAGCCGCTCCTCACGGATTGACCAAACCGACATGTATACCGATTGCAGCCATGACATCGGCAGGTGGCTCCACCACAAGAGGCGGCCCCTGTATTCGGGAAGGCGCGAGCGCGAGGTAGCGATCCTAAACCGCTGGAGCGGATACATCACTGAGCGCAAGCCGGGAACGACCAGGGCTGCTGCTGCCGGGGATGAACTCGCACGCTCATTCGCGGCACTGGCCCACCAATGGCGACGAGAAACGGCTCACCTGTCGTCCGTCGCAGCCAAGACGCTTCATCCTGCCTACTTGCGAATCATAGGCTTAGGTCCGGCAGTGATCCCGCTCGTATTGGCGCGCCTTGAGAATGAACCTGCATACTGGTTTGCGGCGCTCAGATCACTCACGGGGCACGACCCTGTTCGTCCTGAAGACGCCGGTCGGTTTCGCGCAATGCGTGACTCGTGGTTGGCATGGGGACGGGCGCAGAGGCTCATCTAACGCATGCCTGCGGACGTATTGGAAGCGCTGTTTCCCCGGCTGAGAGAAGAAGGATACGAAATCAAAAGCGAAATCGACCCAGCATATAACTGTATCGCCTTTTCGCTTGACGATAACGAGCGGTGGTGGGAGCCGTTCAGACCGGATGGGTTTTGGCCAGAAGGTGTTGAACTGAACGACACCTTGAACGGTTTCGTCGCGCTGTTTCAAGCTCAAGGCTTTGTCGTCTGCGAGGACGGAAACGTCGAGGCGGGCTTCGAAAAAATTGCCCTTTACGGGAACGCTGCTGTAAACGCATTCGCTCATGTGGCGCGGCTGTCTGCTGCTGGTGTGTGGGTCAGCAAACTCGGCGAGCTGGAGGACATCGAACACAACACGCTAGAGGCACTCACATCGCACGGCTATGGCGAGCCCGTGATGTTTCTCAAACGGCCTACCGTTCGAGAGGAGTAACCCGACAAATCGTTTGTGACTTGTGACCCTGACTTGTGACTTGACTAGTCCGGGTATTCGTCGGCGCCGATCTCTTCCAGCGCGCCGTCGACGACGCGTACGCGGACGGGCGTGATGTGGCCGTTGCCCTGCGCCTTGGCGTCGTACATCAGGCGATCGGCGCGGCCGAGCAGCTCGTGGGCGAGCTGGCGTGCGTAGGGGCGGCGCTCGGCGACCGGCCCGAGCAGCAGGCAGACGACGCCGACGTCGACGTGGACCGGCTGGCCGTCGAGCCGCTCGTCCTCGGCGGCCCAGTCGTAGCGCTGCACCGCCTCGCGAAAGCGCTCGGCGATCACCCAGGCGGCGCTGAACTCGTCGAGATCGGGAATCAGGAAGCAGAACTCATCGCCGCCGAAGCGCGCATGCAGCTCCTGCACCCCGCGTGCGTCGGCGGTCTCCTGCGCGATGAGGTCGTCGGAGCGCACCTGCTCGCGGAGCAGACGCGCGACCCGGTCGATGATCTTGTCGCCGAGCGCGTGGCCGAAGGTGTCGTTGTACGACTTGAACGAGGTGATGTCGACGAGGCCGACGGCGCACCAGCGGCCGCGCTGCTCGAGCGCGAGGAAGGCTTCGAGCTGCTCGACGAAGCGGCGGAAATTCATCAGCCGAGTCTTCGGGTCGCGGTGGACGCGATCGGTCAGGTCGGCGACGAGCTCCTCGAAGTAGCGGGCAATGCTGCTGACGGTGGCGTCGCGCGCCGTCAGCTCGTCCCGCATCCGATTGATCCGTTCGGTGAAGCCGGCCGAGATCGCCTGGATGGCTTCCTGCTTCGACTGCTGCCACAGCCGTTCGTGCTGCAGAAAGACGCCGTCGATCGCTTCGAGCAGCGCCTGTTCCTCGTTCACCGAGAGCCGCAGCCGCTCGCGCACCCACCGGTGCAGGTCGGAGCGGGTTTCCGGTCCCAGTGCTGCGTCGGTCTGCACAGCCTTCCGCATTCGCATGAGCCCATCCGTGGCCGTCGACACGGCTCGGAATCTCGGATGGTGGTTCAAACGATGTACCCGCATTTCGGCCGGAAAATGGCGCAGTACCACAGGCGTTAGCCCGGCAGAGGTGACCGCGGTGGGCAAAGGGTGGAAAATACGCGGCTCAAGTGGCTATGGAACATCCGTCCATCATCCGTCCCGCGGATCATGCCGAGTGGCGCGCCGACAAGATGGGGAAGAGCACGCTCTACGCGTCCGCGCGGCTCCTCGTCGGGCTCAATGCGTTCGAGTCGGGGCAGGCGCATGCGCTGCACGCCCACGCCGACATGGACAAGGTCTATCAGGTCATCGAAGGGGAGGGGCTGTTCCTGCTCGAAGGCCGGGACCTGCCGATGCAGGCCGGCGACCTGCTCGTGGCGCCGGCCGGGGTGCCCCACGGGGTGCGGAACACGGGGAGCGGACGGCTGCTCGTGCTCGCGATCCTCGCCCCGGCGCCCTGATCCACGAGTGGCGCTCCCGGCGGTCAGGCGATGCCAACCTCGGCGTTGAGGAATCCGGCCGGCAACCATGCTCCTTCGGGCCGTGATCAGCCGAGCCTGCCCACCTCGGCTTCGAGGAGCCCCCAGCACTTCGCGCCGAGGATCTGCTTCCACGACCCGTAGACGCCCGCGAGCTTCGCGCGGAACGGCGCCTCGTCGACGTCGTTGAACGCCAGACCGCGCGAGGCCAGCTGAGTGCGCGCCTCCGCGTTCGCGCGCTCCTGATCCTGCCGCTGCAGCCGCACGGCCCGCGCCGCGTGGCGCTCGATGAGCGACTGAAGGTCCGCCGGCAGACGCCGCCACGCGGCCTGATTGGCGATCAGGTTGAACCCCGACCACATATGGTTCGTCAGGCTGATGTACTTCATCACCTCGTAGTGCCTGAACGAAAGCATGTACGCCAGCGGATTCTCCTGCGCGTCGACCGTGCCGCTCTTCAGCGCCGCGTAGATCCCGCTGCTGTTGACGGTGACCGGCTCGGCGCCGAGCGCGCGGAACATGTCGTCGAACATGCGGCCGTCGGGCACGCGCATGCGCAGGCCCACGAGATCGGCCGGTGTCCGGACCGGGCGCGTGCGGCCGCCGATCTGGCGGATGCCGTTGTCGAACGCGCCGACGGCGAACCCCACGATCCCTTTGGCCGCCATCTCCTGGCGCAGGTACGCGCCGAGCGCGCCGTCCATCGCGCGGTGCGCCGCCTCCGCCGTGCGAAACGCGAACGGCACCTGCTGGACGTTGAGGACCGGGACGACGTTGCCGAGGATGCCGCCCATGAGCGTGAAGAACTGGACCTCACCCGACACGAGCATCTGCAGCACGGCTGGATCGCTGCCGGGATGCTTGTTGTTCTCGGGAAAGATCCGCGTCTCGATGCGCCCGCCGCTTTCGTCCCGCACGGCGGTCCACATCTCGACGAGGCGACGCTGCAGCGTGCTGTCGGCGGTCTGGTTGTGGTACTGCGTGAATGTGAACTCCGGTTGCCGCTGCCCGCGCAGGCGGGTTGTTGCCAATGGTCCCGCTACGGCGGTCGACAGAAACGCCCGGCGGGTCCAGTGTTCATAGTGGTGTGTCATGGCTGTCCCTATGGTATAAGCGCATGACCATTTCTGGTTGGTGGTTGGTGGTTGGTGGTTGGTGGCGCCACGAAGGACCACGAACCACCAACCGCCGACCGCATTCTTACGAGGAGATTTCTATGAGACGGTGGCATTTTGCAGTGGCGGCGGCGGTTGTGACGCTGGCCGCCGGCCTGTCGGCGCAGCACCGGGCGGACTCGCGCGACATGGCCCTCCTCGGGCACAGCGACCTGCAGGCCCGCAGCGCCTACATGCCGACGATCCACCGGCAGGGCGACCGCTACATCGCGTACGTCGGCCATCACGGCGGCCAGTCGATGAACCCGCTGACGGGACGGATGGAGCAGAACGGGACGTCGGTCCTCGACGTGACCAATCCGCGCAGCCCGCGGTATCTGGCCCACATCCCCGGCGATGCGGGCGAGGGCGAAGGCGGCGGCGCGCAGATGGTCGCGGTCTGCAACGGCAGCACGCTGCCGAAGGCGGACCGGACGAAGGTCTACATGCTGCGCTCCTTCGGCGGCTCGGCCCACGAGATCTGGGACGTGACCGTGCCCGAGAAGCCGTCGCGGGTCACCGTGGTCGTGAGCGGGCTCCGCGACACGCACAAGAGCTTCTGGGAGTGCGACACCGGCATCGCCTATCTCGTATCGGGCGACCCGGCGTGGCGCACGCGCCGCATGACGAAGATCTACGACCTGAGCAATCCGGCCAGTCCGGTCTTCATCCGCGACTACGGGGTCGTCGGGCAGCAGCCGGGATCGACCGGCGAGGTGCCGACGGAGCTGCACGGGCCGATCTCGCTCGGGCCGAAGGGCAACCGCGTCTACTTCTCCCACGGCACGGGACGCGCCGGCATCGTCCAGATCGTCGACCGCGAGAAGCTGCTGAACGGGCCGAAGGAGCCGACGCCCGACAATCTGCGGTCCCCGATCATCGCGCAGATCACTCTGCCGCCGGACTCGGGCGCGCACACCTCGCTGCCGATCCTCGGCATGCCGATGCCGGAGTTTGCCAAGCAGCGGCCGCCGGCCAACCAGCCGCAGCCGGGCCAGGGGCACGAACACGGCGACACGATTCCGCGGCTGACGACCGGTGGGCCGCACCGCGACTTCCTGCTGGTGGTCGGCGAGACCACCGGCAACGAGTGCCTCGAGAACCGGCAGTTCGTCCGCATGGTGGACATCACGTGGGACACCAACCCGATTGGCGTGGAGGCGTTCAACGTGCCGGAGGCGGGCGGCAACTTCTGTGATCGGGGCGGACGGTTCGGCGCCCATGCGTCCCACGAGAACACGACGCCGATCTATTACGGCCGCGTCGCGTTCATCAGCTGGTTCAACGCCGGCGTGCGGGCGATCGACATTCGCGATCCGTACGACATCAAGGAGATCGGCTACTACATCCCGGCGACGACCGAGAAGACCGACCAGCGCTGCGTCGGCCAGGGTGCCGAGCGCCGCTGCAAGGTGGCGATCCAGACCAACAACGTCGAAGTCGACGACCGCGGCTACATCTACATCGCCGACCGCGCCAATACCGGCCTGCACGTCCTCGAGATCACGGGTGCCGCGCGCCGCGTGGCGAACTTCCCCGGGCAGAGCACGGCGCGGAACTAGCCGGCAGCCGGTAGGCGGTAGCTGGTAGCAGGTTCTTGGGTTCCGGTTCCTGCTGCCGGCCACCGGCTACCACCTACCGGCTAGTCGCCCACTCCGCGCGCAGGCGGGCGCGGTTCACTTCCTGCCCGCGGAGGAACACCCGGGAGATCCGCCGCGTGTTGGTGATGTCGTCGAGTGGATTGGCGTCGAGGACGACGAAGTCGGCGCTCTTGCCCGCGATCACGGTCCCGAGATCCGCCAGCCCGAGAATCTCCGCCGACGTTCGCGTGGCCGCCACCAGCACCTGCGCCGGCGTCATCCCCGCCACGACCATGTTTTCCATCTCCGTGTGGATGGTCCAGCCGACGAACTGATCGCCGGTCTGGCCGCCGCCATCGGTGCCGACGCCGATCTTCACGCCGGCCGCCGCCAGGATTCGGATGCCGCGCGCCAGGCGATCCCACGCGCGGCGCGCCTCGGCGGCCGCCTCGGGCGACTGTGAGGCGAGCCGCTCCTGCAGCCGCGCGATCTGCTGCGGCGACACGGTCTCGAGGATGAGCGGGTGCGGTGGATTGAGCCAGGGCCGAGCGACGACACGCCGGGGCGCGTTCAGCGCGAGCAGGATCGCGGTATTCGGCCGCGCCTTGAAGAGCGCGACGAGCTCGTCGTCAACGTCTTCGATCATGTGGCCGAAGATGTCGATGCCCGCACGCATCAGCGCCTTGGCATCGGCCAGGCCGGTCGCGTGCACGGCGACGCGCAGCCCATTCGCGTGCGCTTCGTCGATGATGGCGCGAGAGAGCTCGGGCGCGAGCGGCTTGATCGTGCCGCCCCGGTCGTCGACCCATGTCTTGACGATGGACACCTTCATCCGCGCCAGCTCGCGGACGTTCGCGCGCGCGCCCTCGACGGTCGTGACGACATAGGCGGCGTGCCGCATGTTGGCAGGGCTGATCTCTTCGAGCGGCGCCAGGCCGCGACCTGCCGTGAGAAACCGGGCGGCGTCGGCGTGGACGCCGGCGGCCAGCTCGTCGCGCAGCACGAACGGCAGCTCGCCGAAGTCGCTCCCCATCGCCTGGCTGGCCGCGACGCCGAAATAGGCGAACCGCCGCATGTGATCGAGGACGTTCTCCCGCGTGTAGTTCTGCGGTCCGCTCGTCAGGTCCTTCATGTAGCCGATGTGCGAGTGCGCGTCGATCAGGGCGGGGATGACCGTCTTGCCCGTCAGGTCGACGCGCGCGGCGCCGTCAGGTGCGGCGACCTCGCCCTGTCGGCCGACGCGGGTGAATCGGCCGTTTTCGACCAGGAAGGCGGCGCGTTCGAGCGCGGGACCGTCGTCACCTGTGATGAGACGCGCTCCTTCGTACAGCACCGCGCCGGGAGACTGCGACAGCTGCGCGAGTGAGGCAGAGGACGCCGCCAGCAGCGCGGCGATCACTGCGTAGATCCGCATGGGCAAACACGATAACATTGCGCGCATGACATGCAAGACTTTCATCGCGCTGGTCGTGGCGGCCGCCGCGGCGGCCTCAATCATCGTACACGCGCAGCAGGGTGCGGCCGATCTCATCCTGTCGAACGGCAAGATCATCACCGTCGACGAGCGCTTCCAGATTGCGCAGGCCGTGGCCGTGCGGGGCGATCGGATCGTCGCGGTCGGGACCAATCAGGAGATCACCCGGCTCGCCGGGCCGAACACGCGGCGGATCGATCTGCGCGGGCGCGCCCTGATGCCGGGGTTCATCGACAACCACGCGCACTACCAGGAAGAAGGCGCGTACTGGACGCTCGAGGATCGCCTCGACGGCATCACCACGCGGAAGCAGGCGATTGCCGTCCTCCAGGCGCGGGCGAAGATGAAGGGGCCCGGCCAGTGGATCTTCACGCTGGGCGGCTGGGCGCCCGACGTCTTCACCGACGACCCGCGGCCCTTCACGCGCGACGAGCTGGACAAGTACTTCCCGAACAACCCGGTCTTTCTGCAGTTCTCCCGCGAGGCCTACTACCTGAACAGCCGCGCGATCGAGCTGACCGGCATGGAGAAGATGACGGACCGCGAGATCCAGCGCGACGCGAACGGCCGCGCGACGGGCATCGTCGACGGCGATCGGGTCGGCGGCATCCTGCGGAACGCGTCCGGCGTCCTCAAGAACATCCCGAAGGAGATCTTCGAGTCGAGCAGCATGAAGATGATGAAGGACTTCGCGATGGCGGGTCTGACGTCATCGGGGGGCGCGTGCCAGTTCGAGGACGAGTACCGCCAGTGGATCAAGGAAGGGAAGGCGGTCGCGATGCGCTTCTTCTGCTTCCGGACTTCGACCGGCGGCGGGCGCACGACCGACCAGGTGATCGCCGAGATTCCGAAGCTGCGGTACTTCGACGGCGACGAGTGGATCGACCACATCAACTGGGGCGAACGTCTGGTCAATGTGCCGGACAACGTCTACGACACCAAGCCGACCGTCCCCGCGTCGACGTGGAACGAGTGGGGGCGGATGGCGAAGGCGGTCGCGCAGGCCGGCATCCCGGTGATGCTCCACACGACGATGGAATGGACGATTGAGGAGCAGCTGAAGCAGATCGAGGCGTTCGCCGGCGAGGTGCCGGTGCGCGGCAAGCGGTGGACGTTCATGCACATGGAGCAGGTGACGCCGAACCAGCTCGAACGGATGCGCAAGCTCGGGATGTGGATCGCGATCCACCCGCGCGGCGTCATCTCGGGCGCGGCGTTCGTGCGCCGGCACGGCGAGCGCGGCTACGCCATGCCGAACCTGAAGATGGTGCAGGACAGCGGCGTGCACTGGGGCTTCGGCACCGACGCCTTCGAGGTCAATCAGTTCCGCCCGTTCGCGACGCTCGGCTGGGCGGTCACCGGCAGGCTGCTGGGCGCGGGCCAGATCACGATGAAGTATCCGATCAGCCGCGAGGACGCCCTCATCGCGCACACGCGCAACAACGCCTACTTCCTGAACCGCGAAAACGACCTCGGCTCCATCGCGCCCGGCAAGCTGGCCGACATGTTCGTGGCCGATCGCGACTACCTGACGGTGCCCGCAGAGGAGATTCGCTTGATCAAGTCGGTCATGACCATTGTCGGCGGTCGGATTGTCTACGACGCGGCGGCGGAAACGGCGACGCGTTGATGACCTCGCGACGAGAAGCCTTCACATTCCTCGTTTTCCTCGGAGCGATCGGCGCGGCGGCGGTTGAAGCCTCGGCGCAGGCGCAGGCCCCCCCAGCGGCCGGCTTGAGCGTGTCAGGGGCGCGCCGGCAGCCAGTCTCCCGCAGTGACCGAATAAACGACGCGGCACAGGTGTTAACGGTACGTGCACGTGCTCGGAATGGAGCACGCGGAACCGTCAGGCGCTCGACATCGTGCAGGTCCAATCACAGATGCCAAGGAGGTCGACCGTGAGGTTACGCCGCTCGTTCATCGCTGCGAGTGCCTGCGGATGTCTGAGTCTGGTGCTGCAGGGTCGTCTATCGGCCGTCGCGCCGGGCGGCGGTCGTGAAGCACAGACGCCGCTCGATCACATGGAGCATCGGTTCGACAACCCCGAACAGTTGGCGAAGGGGTTTGACGATCCCGCGCGCGACGGCTGGCAGATGCCTGAGCGGGTCATCGAGGCGCTGGGCCTGAAGCCCGGTCAGGCGGTGGCTGACATCGGTGCGGGCACCGGCTACTTCACCGTTCGGCTGGCGAAATCAACAGCGGCGCCGCAGGTGTACGCGGTCGACATCGAGGAGTCGATGCTGACATACGTGCGAGAACGCGCGGCGAAAGAGGGTCTCACGAACATCGTCGCCGTTCAGGCGTCCGCTGATAGGTCCAACCTTCCGGCGAGCGTCGACGTCGTGCTGATCGTAGACACGTACCACCACATCGCGAATCGGGTGGCGTACTTCAGCGAACTGAGGAAGCTGATGAAGCGGTCCGCACGGTTGGCGATCGTGGACTTCAAGAAGGGCGCCCCCGGAGGTCCCCCGGAGGAGTTCCGCTTCTCGGCAGAACAGATCACCGCCGAGCTGGTCAAAGCCGGATTCACGCTACAGGCTCAGCCCGGCTTCTTGCCGCGACAAGTGTTCTTGATCTTTCAGTCGAATACGCCGTGATCGGGTCGTCTTTCCGTGGAGTGCGGAATGCGTCGGGTGTGCCCAGGACCCGTATGAAGCCCTTCATCGATGTCCGGCTGGCCACGCTTGTGGTGGTCGCCGTGCCTCTGTTCGCCGAGGTACGTCAGTCGCCGAGTGCGGCTGATGTGTCGAAGCCCGGTTCTGAAGCGGGCCGGCGGGCTGGCGCGACCGAAGTCCGGACGGATCATCTCAAGCTGACGAGCTATCAGAGCGAGCCGGCCATAGCGCCGGGCCGCCGCGTTTCGCTGATTCTCGAGATTGAACCCGCCCCCCGGATGCACGTCTACGCGCCGGGCGCGGACAACTACAGAATCATCACGCTGGCGGTCAAAGAGCAGCGATTCGTTCGCCTGGCGCCGGTGCAGTATCCCGTGCCGGAGGTCTATGTGTTCGAGCCGCTCGACGAGCGGATTCCGGTCTACCAAAAGCCGTTCACGCTCAGTCAGGAAGTAACGCTCGACGCACGGCCCGAGGCGCAGGCCGCGTTTCGCGGTAGACCGTCACTGACGTTCACGGGCACCTTGGACTATCAGGCGTGTGACGACAAGCTCTGCTTCAACCCTGTGTCCGTTCCGCTCTCGTGGATGCTGGCGCTGGAGCCGGGTCCGACCGAGCGGCCGAGTCGACCGCCGGCGCCGCGGCAGTGACGAACACGGGTATCGCCCGGGGCGAGGAGGTGTGTATGCGCTGTGTCAGTCGTGTTGGGAGCGTGATCGTTGGGCTGTGCATCGGGATCAGCACGGCCGCCGCCCAAACACCCACCACGATCGTCAAGGACGTGCGTACGGCGATCGCCTGCACGGCGTGGCCATGTTCACCAACGCCGGATCTGTCGGACGGCGAGGCTCTCCTCACACAATACCGGTCGGCGCACGGCACGACCTCCGAAGCGCTCGAAGCGTTATCATGGCTCGGCCGTGCCGCGCTGGCGGGCAATCAACTGGACAAAGCGAGCGCGTACGCGGCGGACACCTACGCGCTGGCCATCGCGGCACTCAAGCAGCGTACGCTCGAAGACGATGCACCTCTGGAAATCGCGCTCGGTGCCGCGATCGAAGTGCAGGCGCAGGCGCGCACCGCTCGCGGCCAGCGGTCCGACGCGGTGTACTTCCTGCGCCGTGAGCTGGACACGTTTCGCGACACGCCCCTCCACCGGCGGATCCAAAAGAACCTCCACCTGTTGAGCCTCGACGGGCAGCCGGCGCCGGCACTTGAAGACGGGGATTCCCTCGGTCGACCGATGCCACGCCTCGAGGAGTTGCGGGGGAAAGTCGTCCTGCTCTTCTTCTGGGCTCACTGGTGCCCGGACTGCAGAGCCCAGGCCCCGATTCTTTCCACACTGGTGGACCGGTATCGGAACGACGGTCTCGTCGTGGTGGCGCCGACGCAGCGATACGGCTATACGGTGCGGCGCACGGCAGCGAGCCCGGAGGAGGAACTGCGGTATATCGGGCAGATTCGCGACACGTTTTACTCGTTCTTGCGTGACGAGCCGGTCCCTGTCAGCGACGTGAACCATACGCGATATGGCGTCTCGACGACGCCCACGCTGGTGCTCGTGGACCGCAACGGGCTCGTCCGGCTCTATCACCCCGGCACGATGACCGAAGAAGAGTTGCGCGCGGCGATCGAGCCCGTGCTTGCATCGAGACAATAAGATAGGAGGTTTCGTATGAAATCCGTCACCCTGCTGATCCTCGGTATTACGGCCATCTCGACCGGCGCGCTGGCGCAGGGACAGGCCGGTCGCGGCGCGCCGCCGCCGCCGCTCGAGCCCGGATCGTCGCAGGCCGACGTCGACCAGGCCCTGATCGCCGCACCGGCCCAGCTGCGCGACCAGGCGACGGTCATCCGGTGGAAGCGCGACTTCACGTACGACACGCTGAGGAAAGGCACGAACCGTCTGGTCTGCTACGACCGGTCGGGCTTTCCTCAACAGCAGCCCTTCTCGGTTCACTGCACCAGCCTCGCGAACCTGGACCGGGTGGCTCAGAATCTGAGGGCCGAGGCGCTCGGCGATAGGAAACAGTCGGAGGCGATGCTCGATGCGCTAGAAAAGGACGGAACCCGTGCGAAGCCCGAGTTCGGGTCGGTCTGGTACGATTTTTCGGGTCCCGATCGGGAGCACATTCGACCGCACCGCATCACCATCGCCGTGCCAGGCGCCACGACGCAATCACTCGGACTGCCCGACAACCCCCGGCAGGGTGGCGTGTGGATCATGAATGCCGGCACGACGACCGCCCACCTCATGGTGCCAGGTCAGTAGACGCGCCTCCAGCTCGGGTGTGCTGAACGGTGGACGCTGCTGCTGGGTGTGACGGATTCGAGTGTACGATGGACGCTGTTTTCCGGCTCGAGCGTAGCCTGCCTCACGTGCCAACTGGCAAGCGGATCCAACGGCGGAAGCGGCGCGTAATTGACCGCGGGGCGTTCGAGACCGAATCGCTTGCGCTCTTTGGGAGTCTGTACCGCACGGCGCTTCGGCTGACGAAGAATCCGACCGACGCGGAAGATCTCACGCAAGAGACATACGCACGCGCGCTTGGGGCCTCCGGCAGGTTTCAGTGGGGCACGAACCTGAAGGCGTGGCTGTTTACGATTCTCCGAAATATCAACCGCAACCGGAAGCGCGATCGAGCGCGCGCGATCGTGGTCGTCGACGGCGAGGCGGTCGACCAGTTCGATGGGACCGGCGCTGCGAGCGAGACGCCGGAGGCTCGGCTCCTCCGGGACGCGTTGAGTCGAGATCTGCGGGCAGCCATCGAATCGCTGCCGCGCGCGCTCGGTCAGACCATGTGGCTTCGTGACGTCGAAGAGTTGTCGTACGCGGAGATCGCCACGCGCCTCGACATTCCGATCGGCACGGTGATGTCTCGCCTCTCCCGCGCGCGTGACCTCCTGTACCGGCGCTTGGCCGGGGAAGCCGGCGCCGGGGGGCGGCTGCGTCGATGATCGAGGCTCGGCGGGTGACTCTGCGTCTCGCTGAGTGAGAGGAGGCCACGGATGCGAAGAATTCGATGCCGGCAACTGCGATCCGTGCTGACGGCGTACGTTGACGACGAGATATCTGCCGGTGAACGGCTCATCGTCGAGGATCATCTCAGGCAGTGTGACGCGTGCCGCCGTCGCGTGCGCCGCGAAGGGGCGGTGCGCAGACGGCTTCAGCGCTGGTCGGCCGAGGCGCGCGAAGGCGGAGCGCCGCTCGCCTGGCCGGCGGGCCCCGGAACGCCGCCTCCCCGACGCGTGGGAACCGTGCTGCGCGTCGTGGCGCTCTCTACGGCGACGATCGCAATCGCGTTCGTGATGTCGAGCGGATTGCGGATCGGCGCCGGCGTGCCGCTTGCCGCCCGTGGTCAGATCGGGGACAGCCGGTGCGCGGGCGGTCACGCGCACGCGTCGGCGGAGCTCAGGAATCTGAGTGATCGCGACTGCGTGCAGCGTTGAGGATTTCGTGGACCTGACGCGGTTGGCCGGCCAGGACGTGCAACTCGAGGGCGAGGTGCGGCAGAACCTGCTCACGGTGGTGCGCGTTCGTTCAGTGACGGTCAGTCGTTCGAATGAGAGTGTCTTCTCCGGAAAAGGGAGAGTGTCATGATCAGAACGCGGCTCCTCGTCGCGCTGGCTGCGCTCAGCGTGTTTGCGCTCGATGACGTGGGAGCGAACCGGTGAGGGTCTGGCAGGCCGGCGACAACAAGAACATCAGATCCGTAAGGAGAATCGTGCGAGGCCGAGTGATGTACGACGCAGCGGCAGAAACGGCGACGCGTTGATGGCCGGGAGGCGAGCGGCTCTTTCATCCCTCGTTGTCCTCGCGACACTCACGGCGGCGGCGGAAACGGCGTGGGCCCAGGAGCACGTCCACGGCGCTCAGGAGCAATACCAGATCACCGCGCGGCGCGCAGCGCGCGCGCCGGTCGTCGACGGCGTGCTCGACGAGCCGGCCTGGCGCGACGCCGCCATGTTCGACACCTTCACGCAGCAGGAGCCGACCGACGGCGCGCCCGCGACCGAGCGGACCGAGGTCCGCATCCTCTATGACGCCGAGCACCTGTACATCGGCGTGCGCGCGTTCGACTCGGATCCCGACGGCACCATCGCCACCGAGATGCGGCGCGACTCGCCGCAGCTGCTCGAGGAGGACAACTTCCAGGTCATCCTCGACACCTTCCGCGACTCGCGATCGGGCTACATGTTCGTGACCAACCCGCTCGGCGCCAAGCTCGAGCAGCAGGTCTTCGAGGAGGGGGCAGGCAACCTGCGCGGCGCCGCGGCGAACGTCAACCGTGACTGGAACGGCGTGTGGGACGCCGCCGCGCGACGGACGACCCAGGGCTGGGACGCGGAGATCGTGATCCCGATGGTGACCGTGCGTTCGCCCGACGCCGACGTGCAAACCTGGGGCGTCAACTTCATGCGCAACATCCGGCGCAAGAACGAGCAGGTCTACTGGGTGCCGATTCCCAAGCCGTACGGCATCACGCGCGTGAGCCAGGCGGGGACGCTCACCGGCATGAGCGGCGTGACGCGCGGCCTGGATCTGCGGCTCAAGCCGTTTCTCATCGCGGGCGGCCGCCGCGACCGCCTCGGGCGATCAGTGTCGTCATCGGGGCTGCGCGACGTCGGCCTCGACGCGAAGTACGGCCTCACGTCGAATCTGACGCTCGACGTGACGGTCAACACCGACTTCGCGCAGGCCGAGGTCGACGAGCAGCAGATCAACCTCACGCGTTTCCCGCTGTTCTTCCCCGAGAAGCGCGACTTCTTTCTCGAGAACTCCGGCCAGTTCACGGTCGGCAATCAGGACAATCAGCGGATTGCCGATCTCTTCTTCAGCCGCCGGATCGGGCTCTCGGATACAGGGCAGCTGATCCCGATTCTGGGCGGCGCGCGCATGACGGGAAAGGTCGGCGATCACAATATCGCCGTGATGCAGCTGCAGACCGGCGAGGCGTACGGCCGGCCGGGCGAGAACTTCGTCGTCGCGCGCTACAGCAACGACATCGGCCAGCGCTCCCGCATCGGCGGCCTCATCGTGAACAAGGAGGCGATCGGCGACGCGCGCTTCAATCGCACGTTTGCGGCCGATACGCTGATCCAGCCGACGGCGAGCTTCTCGCTGCACTCGTTCATCGCGCGCACGGCGATGCCGGGCGTGACCGACGACGAGCAGGCGTTCCACACGCGGGCGACGTTCCAGAACAGCCGGTGGAACACCTATGCCGAGTTCAGCGACATCGACGACAACTTCAACGCCGAGGCGGGGTTCATGCCGCGCACCGGCATCAAGATGACGAGGGTGCACCTCGAGCGCAATCCACGTCCTGGCGGGCTCGTGCGCGTGATGGAGCCGATGCTGCTCCAGAACGGCGCCTATCTGAACATCGTGTTCAACCGGTGGCTCGACGTGCTCGACCGGCCGTTCGCCATCCAGCGCGGGGTGACGATTCCGGCGGGCGTCTATCGCTTCCACGATTTCAACGTCACGTTCAACAGCAACCCGTCGCGGCGCCTCTACGAGCGCTTCCGCTACTCGCCGCAGACGTTCTACGAGGGGACGCGCCACGAGGTCGACGCGGCGGTCGGCTGGCGGGCGACGAGCCGCGCGTCGGCGGAGATGAGCTGGCTGCGCAACGACGTCGCCCTGCCGTGGGGGGCCTTCGTGGTGAATCTCGGCATCCTGCGCGTCGACTACACGATCTCGCCGCGGATGACGATCCGGTCGCTCTCGCAGTACAACTCGTCGACGCGGCAGTTCAGCACGAGCATCCGCTACAACTTCATCTACCGTCCCGGGAGCGATCTCTACGTCGTCTACGACGGGCTGCAGGGGAACCTTCCCGGCCGGCCCGACCTTCGGAACCAGCAGCTCGTCGTCAAGCTGACGTACCTGCTGTCGCGGTAATCGCCATAGAGCCTGCCGCCCACCGACTGCCCGCGCGCGCTCAGCTCTCGACCCGGAACTCGCGGCTGCCGGCCAGCTCGCCGTTGACCAGCACCTCGACGCGGGAGCTGCCGGGCGGAAAGCCGCCGGAGTTCTGGAGGTGGAATTCAGTGGCGGCGGCGCGGGTGTACGACACGTCGCGCTTCGCCTCGCTCACGCGCTGCCCGTTCAGCAGCCACCGCACGGTGATCGTGCCGTACCCGGGCTCGTCCGACAGGATGGACACATAGACCGTGTCGTCCGGTCTGAAGCGCGTGGTGTGCGCGCTCACGCTGCTGTCCGGGTTGAGCGATCGGCCGAGCTGAAGCGTGGTGACCTTCAGCGGCTCACTCGGTCCGCACGATGCACACATCAGCGCAGCGCCGACGACGACCAACCTGCGCATTACCTGAATGGTGCGCGTTTGCGAAACACGTACGCAAGCGAGGCTGCGGCGAGCACGCCGCCAGTCACGGCGAACTCGCGTGCGGTTGCGGTCGAGAGAATCCAGAGCACCAGTACGGCGCCCGCGATCGGCGCCAGGCGGGCTGCGGCGAACGTGAACGGCTCGGCCGACATGCGGACATCGCGCCGCTCGAGCTCCAGCGCCGCGCCGCAGCAGAGCAGATACAGCAGCAGCGTGCCGACGTTCGAGATGATGGCCAGCGCTTGAAACGACTGGCTCCAGGCGAGGAGCATCACGATGGCCGCGTGCGTCCAGATGGCCGGCACGGGCGTGCGCCACGTGGGGTGCACGCGCGCGAAGGCGGGCGGCAGCAGCCCGTCGCGCGCGAACGCATAGAGGATCCGCGGCGTGCTCAGCATGTCGCCGCACAAGTACCCGAACATCGAGCAGACGGCTCCCGCGAGCATCAGCGTGGTGCCGGCGCGGCCGAGGAATCGTCCGGCCGCCTCCGCCAGCGGCGCCCCGGTCTCCTGCGCGAGCTCGGGCCCCGACGCCGCCTGCGCCACGAGCTGAATGGCGATGTAGAGCGTCGTCGCGAGCGCCAGCGCGAGCAGCACCGCGCGAGGCACCGTGCGGGCCGGATCCTTCACCTCGCCGCTCGGCGCGATCGCCATCTCCACGCCGGTGTAGGCGAAGATGAGCAGCAGCACGCTCCGGCCGAGGGCATCGCGATCGGGCAGGCCGGGCCAGACGAGCGCGGACCAGTCCAGGAGGAACGCACCGGCGGCGACGAACAGCACCAGCGGCGCCAGCTTGAGCGCCGTCACGGCTTCGATCACGCGGGTGCCGACGCGGACGCCGCGCGCGTTGAGCGATGCGAGCGCGGTCAACATGCCGGCCAGCACGAGCAGCCGCGCCGCGCCGCCATCCAGCAGCGGCGCCAGCGTCGCGAGTTGGTCGAGCAGTGCGGTCGCGATTCCGGAGACGGCTGCCACGCCGGTCAGCCATTGGAGCACGCCCGCGAGGAGCGCCAGGTACGGCCCGAACGCCACCTCGACGTAGGCATAGATGCCGCCGGTCAGCGCGACGCGGCTTCCGGCCATCGCGAGCGCGACGGCGATCAGGCCGATGATCGCCGCGCAGACGAGAAAGGCGAGCGGCGCTGCGGCGCCGACACCCTGCGCGACGAGCGCCGGCAGGACGAAGATGCCGGCGCCGACCGTCGCGTTGAGGATGGCGGCTGTGAGCTGGCGAAGCCCGATCGCGCGCACGAGCGCGGCGTCGGCGGCGAGGGGCAGAGGAGTGACGGCCGGCACGGGCCGGGCGGAGAAAAAAGCGGGGCCGGCGTGAGGCCGGCCCCGCGCGCGGTCTACGACGTGGATTTCAGGTGCCGGTTGAAGTGCTCGATCGTCCGCTGCCACGCGATCGCCGCCTGCTCCTTGTTGAAGCGCGGCGTCGTGTCGTTGTGGAAGCCGTGCATCGTTCCCGGATACGTGAACATCTGATACGCCACGCGGTTGGCCTTCAGCGCGGCCTCGTACGCCGGCCACATCGCGTTGATCCGCTCATCGTCCTGGGCATAGTTGATGAGCATCGCGGCCTTGATTTTCGGCACGTCCTCGGCGCGCGGCGCACCGCCGTAGAACGGCACCCCCGCGTGCAGGTCGGCGCCGAGCTGCACGGCCAGGTTGTTCACCACGCCGCCGCCGAAGCAGAAGCCGACCGCGCCAAGACGCCCGGTGCTGTCCGGCCGGTTCTTGACGTAGCGGGCCGTGGCGACGAAGTCGGCCATCATCTTGGCCTGGTCGAGCGTGCGCTGCATCTCGACGCCCTTCTCGTCGGTGCCCGGATAGCCGCCGAGCGAGGTGAGCGCGTCGGGCCCGATCGCCATGAAGCCGGCGACCGCCGCGCGGCGGACGACGTCCTCGATGTGCGGGTTGAGGCCGCGGTTCTCGTGGATCACGATGACGGCCGGCAGCTTGCCCGTGGAGTTGGCCGGCCGCGCCAGCAGCGCGCGGATCACGCCGTAGCCCTGCGGCGACTTCACTTCGATGCGCTCGGTCGTGACGCGCGGGTCGTTCGGCGCCACCTGCTGCGCCTCCGCGTAGCGGGGGCTGAGCGCGTCGAGGATGCCGGCAGCGGTGAGGCCCCCCACGGCGTACTTCGCCGCGCCATCGAGGAAGCCCCGGCGGTCGATCAGACCGTGGACGTAACGGTCGAACAGCTTCCAGACTTCAGGATGCAGGTCCTTCACGTTGACGTGGACGTCACTCATGCGCGTGCCCTCCAGCCGCTCAAATGACAGCCGTGCCGAGTTCTTTCGTGGCGGGGAGGATACCACGGGTGAACTGGATTGGACCGATATGCGGCCCGGAACGCGAATTTCGTACTCGTTGCGTCCGCCCGCATAGCGGTCCTCGCCGCGCGAAGCGCGGCAGAAGATACTGGCAACCAGCCAAGAGGTTCCGCGGGGATATCAAGGGGCGGAGCCCCTTGGCTGGTTCATGCTGCAGAGGGCTGAAGCCCTCCGGCTGCCGCCAGTTGAGCTAAGGTGCTGAGCGACTTTCCGTCGGGGATCGAGACGCAGGTGGCCCACCGCCCCTGGCCGCTGCCCGACGGCCCGTGGATCATGACGCAAAGCTGGCACGACCTGCTCTTTGCGCACTGGCCCGTCGCCGTCGATCACCTCCGCGCGCTGGTGCCGGCGGGCCTGGAGCTCGACCTGTTCGACGGCCGGGCGTGGATCGGGGTAATCCCGTTCCACATGACCAACGTCGCGCCGCGCGGTCTCCCCGCGCTGCCATGGCTGTCGGCGTTTCCGGAACTGAACGTGCGCACGTACGTGCGCGTCGGCGCCAGGCCGGGCATCTACTTCTTCAGTCTCGACGCCTCGAATCCGGTGGCGGTGACGCTGGCGCGCACGCTGTTCCGACTGCCGTACTACACCGCGTCAATGGAGGTCGCGCCAGGCGACGGCGACGTGCGGTATCAGAGCCGCCGCACGGCACGCGACGGCCCGCCGGCGGTGTTTCGAGCCGCGTACCGGCCGGTGGGCGACGTGTTCACGGCGGCGCCCGGATCGCTCGAGTACTCCCTGATCGAGCGCTACTGCCTGTACACCGTCGATGAGCGCTTTGCGCTGCGCCGGCTGGACATCCATCATCCACCCTGGCTGCTGCGGCGTGCCGAGGCGCACATCGAGGAGAACACGATGGCCGCGGCCGCCGGCATGCGGCTGCCGTCGATGGCGCCGCTGCTGCACTTCGCCAAGCGCCAGGACACGCTGGCGTGGCCGCTTCGGCATTTGTGATGTGTGATTAGGGATGTGTGATTCGTGATTCAATGTTTTTCAATCACAAATCACAAATCGCTAATCGCAAATGGTTCACGCGCTCATCGTGTTCGTCACGGCCGTCGTGGCGGGCGCCATCAACTCGATTGCTGCCGGCGGCAGCCTGCTCACGTTTCCGACGCTCATCTGGCTCGGCGTGCCGTCGATCAACGCCAACGCGACCAATATCGTCGCAATCTGGCCCGGCTCGCTCGGGAGCGTCTGGGCCTACCGCCGGGAGCTGCGTGACACCGATCCGCGCGTCTACACGCTGATCGTGCCGAGCGCGATCGGCGCCGCGCTCGGCGCGCTGCTGCTGTCGCGCACGCCGCGGGCGCTGTTCGACGGCCTCGTGCCGGTGCTCATCACCTTTGCCACCGTGCTCTTCATGCTGCAGGACCGGATCCGGCGGCGGCTCGACGTTGCCGCCGGCGCCGCGCTGCGGAAGCACTGGCTGGCGTGGGCGACGGTCCTGCAGCTGCTGGTGGGCCTCTACGGCGGCTACTACGGGGCGGCCCAGGGCATCCCGATGCTGGCGGCGCTCAGCCTGACGCACACCGACATCCACCAGATCAACGGCCTCAAAAACCTCCTCGCCAGCTGCATCAACGCCGTCGCGACGGTCTTCTTCATCATCGCCGGGCTCGTCGTCTGGGGCGACGCGGCCGCGATGGCGGCCGGGACGTTGATGGGCGGCGTCGGCGGCGCGCTCCTCGCGCGCCGCATCGGCCGCGCCGCCGTGCGGCGGCTGGTCGTGGTCATCGGTTTCGGGATGGCGATTTCGCTGCTGCTGCGCCTCTGATGGGGCGCGGCGAATCGACTAGGATGTTCCTGTGAGCTCCGATCCGGCCGTTGCCATCTCGCGGTTCATCGACTTCAGCCGCGCCGAATGGGCCCGGCTGCGCGCCGCGACGCCGCTCCCGCTCTCGGAAGCGCAGCTGCGGGGGCTGGTGGGCGTCAACGAACGGATGTCGCTCGCCGAGGTGGCCGACATCTATCTGCCCGTCTCACGCCTGCTCAATCTCTACGTCGCCGCGATGCAGAAGCTGCACGACGTGACCGCCACGTTCACCGGCTCCAGCGCGCCGCGCGTGCCGTTCGTGATCGGGCTGGCGGGCAGCGTCGCCGTCGGCAAGAGCACGGCCGCCCGCGTACTGCAGGCGCTGCTCGCGCGCTGGCCCAGCCATCCGCACGTCGATCTGGTGACGACCGACGGCTTTCTGTGGCCGCGCCATGTGCTCGAGGCGCGCGGCCTCATGCAGCGCAAGGGGTTTCCCGAGAGCTACGACGTGCGGCACCTTCTCCGCTTTCTCTCCGAGCTGAAGTCAGGTGCGCCGGAGGTCTGGGCGCCCGTCTACTCGCACCTGACGTACGACATCGTCGAAGGAGAGTTCCAGGTCATCCGCCAGCCCGACGTCGTCATCGTCGAAGGGCTCAACGTGCTCCAGACGGGCACCGGACCGATGTTCGTCTCCGACTTCTTCGACTTCTCCATCTACGTCGATGCCGACGAGGCGGACGTCGAGCAGTGGTACATCGAGCGCTTCCTGATGCTCCGCGACACCGTGTTCCGAAACCCGTCCTCCTACTTCCACCGCGACGTCGACCTCACCCGCGAGCAGGCGATCGAGACCGCGCGCACGCTGTGGCGCACGATCAATCTGCCGAACCTGCGGCAGAACGTGCTGCCGACGCGGGAGCGCGCGCACTTGATTCTCGAGAAGGGACGCGATCACGCCGTCAGGCGCGTGCGATTGCGGCGGCTGTAAGGGCCGTCAAGCGGTCCGCCGCTGCGGCGCAGCCATGGCCTGCTTCCCAGTGACGCGGCGAGCCACAGGAGCGTGGCCATGCCACAGGCACGTAGCCATGATCGAGCCGGGGGTCAGCCACACCCAGTCCTGCTCGGCGTCGGGCGCAAAGTAGTAGACGATCGCGATGCCGGTGCTCGCGATGGCGAATACCAGCGGCCACTGCACGATCGTCCACGTCCAGACGAACACCGTGCCGAGCGGCGTGACGTCCGCAATCCACCGCGCCGCGGTCGGTCCGAGCAGCCTGGACATCCGGGGCTTATCCGCCAGTCGAGCCGGTATGGCCCATCGTCGGGGTCCACGACGGCGCGTCGCTCGCGGGAAACGACTCCTCAGACGCTTCGGCCACGGGATCCACCGCAGGCTGGCGTGCTGGCCAGACCGCGCGCAGCTGCCCTCGCCGATAGCGGCGCGTCTCGGGTGCCGACACTGCCCACCACGCCAGCGCGCCCGCACCGATCGCCATCAGCAGTCCCGCCACGGACCGCCTGCGAACGGCACCCACGAGCAGCGCGCCAGCCGCCATCGATGCGAGCCACCGCTCGACGTCCCACGTCTGCGTCGTCGGGGAGCCCCAGACGCTCGAGTCGCCGCGTTGCTGTACGAGATTCAGTGACATAGCTCGCTGAAAAAACTGCAACTGCTGTGCCCCCGTTGGTGCCGCCTCGTGTGATTATTTTCGCTACACGACCGGTCAGACCCACTACAGCCGACGGCCGTCTAACGAAGTATCGAGAGGGCATGCCAGGTGAGTTTTCAGCCAAAACCTGCAGGGCGTGTCTTGCCGGCCCGTGGCATGCCGGTTGCTCGTTTCAGGCGCGACCCGCCCAAGACCCCTAAAGGAACACGAGCCATGGCAGCACAGCAGCAGCCGTTAGACGACGTACTCCGCCGCGTGCAGTGCGAGTTCATCGAAATGCCAGGGTTGCGGCTCACACCGGAGCAGGCGCAGCGGCTCTGGGGTCTGGATCGGACGGCGTGCGACACGCTTCTCGGAGCGCTGGTCGACGCCAAGTTTCTGTTTCGCACCCGTGACGGAGCGTTCGTGCAGTCCGACCAGGTGCGGGCTTGACAATGTTCGCTATCCCCACCGGGCCCGTTGGTAAAAGTCCTGCCTCACGAGCCGTAAGACGACGGGCCCTCATGCCCCCTGAACCCGGGCGGACCGACTGAGGGTCAGCCGCCCGCGGCCAGACTCCGGGTCATAGAACGGAGGACAAGCCCTTGTTCTCCGTTCTGCACTTTTCCAGCCACTCGGCCAGCTTCCTGAACGCGCGGCCGCGGTGTGCGACGCGCTGCTTCTCCTCCTCGGTCGTCTCCCCGAGCGTTTGCTCGTAGGGCGGATAGTAGAAGACCGGGTCGTAGCCGAACCCGTGCGTGCCCCGCGCGGCAGGCGCAATCTCGCCTTCGACCACGCCGGTTGCCTCGTAGACCAGCATGCCGGCCTGGACGACCGCGACGGCGCAGACGAAGCGCGCCGTCCGTGGCGCGGACGGCCGCGTCGCGAGACGACGCTGGATTTCTGCAAAGCGCTCCGGGTACGACGCATCGGGGCGAAGATACCGGGCCGAACGCACCCCCGGCTCGCCATCCAGCGCGTCGACGACGAGGCCGGAATCTTCGGCGACGGTGAGCAGCGGACCGCATTGGACGAGCGCGGTGGGGTGGGCGACTGCCGCGTCGTAATAGAACGCCTTCAACCGGGCATTTTCCTCGAAGGTCGTCCCGCTCTCGTCCGGCTCCTCGACGGCCGCGAAATCACGTAGCGACAGAACCTCCACCGGGAGGTGCTGAAGAAGGCCGCGGATCTCGCGGAGCTTGTCCGGGTTGGTGGTGGCGATGAGGAGGCGCATGGCTGCGATCGGCCGACCTGAAAGTCCGCCGCTATTTCTTATCGAGGTACTTGCCGACGAAGCCGCGCTGCAGAGCGATCAGCTGTCGAATGCCAGTGTCGGCCAGATCGAGCAGGCGGTTGAGCGCCTCGCGCCCGAACGGAAGCGCCTCGGCCGTCCCCTGGACCTCCACGTACAGGCCGCTGCCGGTCTTCACGACGTTCATATCGACGTCGGCGCGTGAGTCCTCCGAGTAGGCCAGATCGAGCATCGGTTCGCCTTCGATGATGCCGACGCTCGTCGCCGCAACAAAGTCCTGTACGGGCATCGTCCGGATGAGGTCCTGCTCGCGCATCTTGTTGAGCGCCAGGACGAGCGCGACGAAGGCGCCGGTAATGGCCGCCGTCCGGGTGCCGCCATCGGCCTGGATGACGTCGCAATCGAGCGTAAGTGTGCGCTCGCCGAGTTCCTCGAGGCGCGTGACGGCGCGCAGCGACCGGCCGATCAGCCGCTGAATCTCCTGCGTGCGGCCGCCGACCTTGCCCGCGGTCGATTCGCGCTGCGTCCGCGTCGAGGTGGCGCGCGGCAGCATGCCGTACTCCGCAGTGACCCAGCCTTTGCCCGTGTTGCGACGGAAGGGCGGCACGCGGTCTTCGACGCTCGCGGCGCAGATCACCTTGGTCCGGCCCGCTTCGACCAGGACGGAGCCTTCGGCGTGGATCAGATACTCGGGAACGATTCGGGTGGGGCGGAGCTGTTCGGCGAGACGACCGTCGACGCGCATCGGTTCAACTCTAATGCAAAACTCCCAACTCCCAACGACCGTTGGGAGTTACTGGGCGTCCTCGCGCACGAGCGACGGGTCGGGCGCGAGCGGGCGGCGGAGATCGATGTGCCCGGCCAGCGTGTCCGCCTCGCGGCCGTCGAGGAGGATCTGCACGCGGTGCACGGACGGCAGGTTCGAGGTGACGGCGTGGACGACCGCGTAGACCGTCAGCAGTTCGGCAGTCGAGCCGCCGGCGTGCCGCGAGGCCGCCTCGCCGCTCAGATCGACGAACGCGTCGCCGCGATCCGTGACGTAGAAGGCGCGAAGGGTCGTCCCTTCAGGAATCACGGAGACGTACCCCTCGGGCGCGGGCTGGAGCTGCGCCCCGAGAATCTCCCGGCCCTGCGGCAGGACGCCATCGGCAAGGGGCACCTCACGGCGAACTGGAATGAGCGTCTGTCCGTCGGACGAGCCGTAATACAGCGTCGCGGTGATATGCGCCACGCCTGCGGCCGACGGGGCCGCGGGCGTGGCCGACGACGAGTCGGCGGCGGGCGCGACGCCTGTCAGGCGGTCGAGGGCGCGTGATACGGCCCATCCGCCGACCGCCAGCACAAGGATGGCTGCGAGCGCCTGGAGCGCATGTCGCCGCGTCATGGTTGTCGCTGCGCCTCCAGGTACGAGCGGAAGCGAAGCACGGCGTTGTAGATGCCCTGCGCCACCCCCGCCTGGAAGTCGTCGGACTGGGCGCGGCGTTCATCGGCCGGGTTCGTCAGGTAGGCCATTTCGATGAGCGCGGCGGGCATGTTGACGCCGGTGAGGACGCGCAACGGGACCTGAAGCCGCGGCCGCGGGCTCATCGTGATCTGCGCGCGCAGCTCCTCTTCGAGTACCGTCGCCAGCACCGTCGACGCGTCGACATGGCGGGCCTGGGCCAGGTCCCACCGGAGGACGTCGAGCGTGCGCCGTGCGCCGCCGAGCACGGGCAGCGACACCGACTCGGTTTCGGCCGCTCGCCGGGCCTCCTCGCCCTCGTCATCGAGCCGGAGGTAGAGCACTTCGGCCCCGGCGACGTCCGGCACGGGGGCGGCGTTGAGGTGCAGGCTCAGGAAGAGGTCGGCCTTGTTGTTGTTGGCGACCGCCGCACGATCGTCGAGGCTCACACGCCGGTCGTCGTCGCGCGTCAGGATCACCCTGATTCCAAGCCGCGTTTCGATGAGCATCCGGAGCCGGCGCGACAGCTCGAGCGTGATCCGCTTCTCTTCCGCGCCGCCCGCGCCGCGCGCCCCGATGTCGTCGCCGCCGTGCCCCGGGTCGACGACGATGGTCAGGAGTACCGGACGAGGGGCGAACAGGAACGCGGGTGCGGCGACCGCCGCAGGCAGCGGGGCCGGTGCCGGCGGCGGCGCCGGAGCGGCGTCGGCGGTCGCAGCAGCGGCCACCTCGAGAGCGACGCGCGTGACGCCGCCCGCCTCGGACGGGATCGCTCGCGCGGCCCCGGCGCGGCCGTCGAGCACGACCGCGACGGCCGTCGGCTGCTCCCCCGCTCGGAACTGGTCGATCAGGGCGGCGCCGTCGCCGGGGAGATTCAGGTCGAGGGCGTCCGCATCGACACGCAAGACGACCCGTCCGGCCTCCGTCGTGACCGTGACCGGCGCCGCCGGTGCGATTTCGACCGTCGCGCGCGTCGGCGGACCTGGTGCATCAATCCGAGCGGTGACGCGAGGGACGCGGACGTCGCCCACCAGGAGCAGCCGTGACGGCCGGCGAAGCTCGATGCGTGCGTCGTAGATGGGTGCGAGGGCACGGGGGAGCAGCTCCACCGGAACGAGCCAGCGCTGACCGGATCGCACCGGCGCCGACGGCAGGGCCACGAGACGGCCGGCCACCGATGCCATCGGCTGATTCGTGGATACCACGACCGTGCGCCCGCGATAGGTCAGCGTGAGCCCGCCCGCCAGCGTGTCTTCGCGGACGGCGACCTGGAAGAGCGCGGCCACCTCGTCGAGCGCGATCAGCTCCTGGTTGCCGACGATGGTGGTCGGGACGGGACGGCGTCCTTCCCGCGAGACCATCGTGAGCGGCGACGGAGGGGGAGTGCCCTGGGCCTGCAGCAGGGTTGCGAGGGGGATCAGCAGGACAGGCAAGAAGATGGAGGCCGTGCCTCGCACGGCCTCATCATCGCATGCCTTACACCTCGACCTGCGCTACGGTATCTCCTCGCCTTCGGGCATCTCTTCGCGATTCTCGGCACCGGCAAACAGGTTTTCGCCGCCGCCGCCCATCTCGCCGCGATCGCCGCCGCCGCCGATCGTGCCAGCCATCGCGCCGCGCGTGCGCGTGCGTGACGCGGCCCGGCGTGCCGCGGGCCGCGCCGCGGACGTGCGAGTGCGCTTCCGCGCGCTTTTCTTGGCGCGCGCGGTCTTGCGTGCCGCCGTGCGCTTGCGGCTGCCGCCTTTGCGCGCGCTCGCCTTGCGCGCGCCTGCCCGCTTCCTGCTCTTCGTCACGCTCCGTCGTGCCATACGCCTCCTTCCGCGAGCCCCGGCTCGCAGCCGAGCCCGCCAAAAGCAAGATCCCTGCCCGCTGAGCCGGAAACTAGTTTATGCTGTGACGCGTTGTGTTCCAATGCGCGGACGTTGCGCGTTGGGTGTCTTCAAGGAGAGATTCGTGCGAGCCGTCCTGCTGTCCACCGTACTGGGCGCATTGGTGGCGGTCGTCCCCGCCTCCGCCCATCATTCATTCGCGGCCTACTATGTCGAGGATCAGTCGATCACACTCGAGGGCGTGGTGCGGGAGCTCCAGTACCGCAGCCCGCACGCGATTCTCGTCTTCACCGCGCCCGATGCGAGCGGGCGCACTCAGACGTTCGAGGCCGAATGGAGCAATCCGCGCCGGCTGAACAGTCAAGGGATTACGGCCAATACACTGAAGCCGGGCGACGTTGTGATTGTGACCGGTAGCCCCGGGCGTACCGCCTCCGAGTACAAGGTGCATCTCAAGGGGATCCGCCGGCCGGCGGACGGGTGGACCTGGGGCGGCGGGCGCCGCCGCTAGCGTAGCGAGACGCCCGCGGCTTCGGCCGTCGTCGGATCGATGATGCGGCGGACAGTGTTCACGCTGTCGGCGGGGAAGCCGCCGCGGCGCGCGTGCTCGCGCACCGCCTCTGCGTCGGGTGCAATGTACACGCAGTAAATCTTGTTATCGGTCACGTAGCTGTGCAGCCACTGGACCTGCGGGAGCTGGCGGAACACACCGCACGACTTCTGCGAGATGTCCTGGATCTGCGCATCGGTGAGGGTGCCCGCGCCCAGAATCTCGCGCTCGATGACGAACTTCGGCATCTGACCCTCCGGTGAACCGGCGCATGCTGCCACGCTGGATCTGGGTCGTCTATCTCACACTCTTCGCGGCGTCAGTGCCGTGGTACGTGCCCGCGGGGCCGCTGCGCATCTGGTTCGGGCTGCCGCACTGGGTGGTGCTGTCGATCGCCGCAATCGCCGGCGTGGCGCTCTTCACTACCGTCGTCGTGCGGCGGTACTGGCCCGATGACGACGAGCCGGGGCGGGCTCGAAGATGAGCGCCTCGGGGTTCGGCATCACCGGCCTGGCCGTCGTTGTCCTGTATCTCGCGGCCATGGTGTACGTCGGCCTCCTCGCGCGCCGCGCGCGCGTGAGCAATTCGCTGGGCGACTTCTACCTGGCCGGGCGGACGCTCGGGCCGTTCGTGCTCTTTGCGACGCTGTACGCCACCCAGTACAGCGGCAACTCGTTTCTGGGCTATCCGGGCGAGGCGTACCGGATCGGCTTCGCCTGGGTGATGAGCGTCGGCTTCATGACGGCGATCATCGTGGCGTATCTGCTGTTTGCGCCGCGGCTCTATCGCGAGTCGCGGCGGCTCCCTCTCATCACGCCCGGCGACTGGCTCGACCACCGGTTTGGTTCGCCGGCGCTCACGCTCGCCGCGAACCTCGTGCTCGTCGCCGCCATCGCCAACTACCTGCTCGCGCAGCTCATGGCGATGGGACACGTGGTCGCGGGGTTGTCGGGCGGCTCGTTGCCGTACTGGGTGGGCGTCGTCGGCCTGACCGCCGTGATCCTGATTTACGAGACGCTCGGCGGCATGCGCGCCGTGGCGTGGACCGATGCCGTGCAGGGCGTCCTGATCATCGTCGGACTTGGCGGCATCCTTGCCGCGGTCGTTCCGTCGCCCGGCCATCTGGCGGCGATTACGGAGTGGGTGGCGGCCACTGCGCCAGAGAAGGCAGCGGTGCCGCCGTGGTCCGTGTGCGTCACGTGGGCGAGCACGCTCGTGTTGATTGGTGTTTCGGGGGCGGTCTACCCGCAGGCCATCCAGCGCATCTATGCGGCGCGCAGCGCCCGTGCGCTCAAGCGCGGCGTTGCCGCCATGGCGTGCATGCCGCTCGCGACGATGGTGCCGCTGTTTCTCGTCGGCATCATCAGCCTGCGCGAGCTGTCCGCGCTCGAAGGCATTGCCGCGGATCAGGTCATGCCCCTCCTGCTGGCGCGGTGGGCGGCGGCGTCGCCCTGGCTCTATGCCGCCTCCCTCGCGGTGATGCTGGCGGTCGTGGCGGCGATCATGTCGACGGCCGATTCGGTGCTCCTGACGCTCTCGTCGATCATCGCGAAGGACTTCATCGGAAAGACTGTCCTGAAGGGCGCGCCCGATACCCGGCTCACACGCGCGGGTAAGGTGTGCAGTTGGGCTGTCGTCGGTGTCCTCGTGGCCGTGGCGCTCGTCCCCCGGATTACGTTGTGGGGGCTCATCGAGCTGAAGATGGAGATCCTGATTCAGGTTGCGCCGCTCTTCATGCTCGGCATCCACTGGCGGCGGCTGACGGCGCAGGCGGCGCTGGCCGGGCTGCTCTCGGGCATCGCCGTGTCGTTCGCGCTGCCGGCGGCCGGGTACGCGCGGCCGCTCGGGGTGCACGACGGGCTGATCGGGGCGCTCGCGAATCTGCTCGTGTCGGTCGCCTGGTCGCAGGCCACGGTCGTGCGCGAGGGCACCGCCGTCAGCGAGGCCCCGGCGTAAGGTGCCGGCTGGGCTAGGCGTGCGAGCCAAGTTTGCCTATACTCTTGGGGCACTCTTGTTGGGAGGCATGACGATGCGACGACATCTCGTTCTCGGATCGCTGGTCGCTGCGGGTGCGTTGGTGATGGCGGCCGGGGTGTACCGGCAGGCGCGGGCGCAGGAAGGGCAGCAGCCGTCGACGGCGGCCATTCAGGTCGAGAAGCTGCGCGACAACCTGTTCGTGCTGCGCGGCGGCGGCGGCAACACGACCGTGTTCGTCCAGGCCAACGGCGTGACGGTCGTCGACACGAAGAATCCGGGCTGGGGTCAGCCGCTCATCACGAAGATCAAGGAGCTGACCAACAAGCCCGTCATGACGATCGTCAACACCCACACGCATGGGGATCACGTGAGCGGCAACGTCGACTTCGCGCAGAACGTCGACGTCGTGACGCACGAGAACACTGCCGCCAACATGAAGGCGATGCGGCCGGTGACGAGCATTCCGAACCCGCCGGTGAACGTGTTCGCGCAGCACGGCGGGCACGGGCTGCCGAAGCGGACGTTCAAGGAGACGATGACGCTCGGGAACGGCAACGACCGCGTCGACCTGCACTACTTCGGCCGCGGGCACACCAACGGCGACGCGTGGGTGGTGTTCCCGGCGGTGCGGGTGATGTCGGCGGGCGACATCTTCTCGGGGAAGAACCTGCCGCTGCTCGACTACAACAACGGCGGGAGCGGCGCGGAGATCGGCGACTCGCTGATGAAGGCCTACACCGCGACGATGAAGCAGGTCGACTCGATCGTGCCCGGCCACAGCACGACGATGACGCCGAACGATCTGCGCGAGTACGCCGAGTTCAACCGCGACTTCCTGAACGGCATCCGCGAGGCGAAGAAGGCGGGCCGGAGCGTCGACGAGATCGTCAAGACGTGGAAGATGCCGGCGAAGTACGAGGGCTATGCGGACCCCGCGCCGGCGCGCCTGCAGGCGAACGTCGAGAACATCTACAAGGAAGTGCGCTAGGTCGCCCTCCGCAGACCTCATCAGGTACAATGAAAGGGTGCCGGTGGAACTGAGCCATCGGCGCCCTTTCCCTGTTTTTGGGGGCGATTCTGGCTTCGACGGGGGCACAGAAGCGCGGGATGCATGCCGAGCTCCATTGACTCGTTAAACCGATGGGACATCCGTTAACTGCGGATACTCAGTACGCACTCGCTGCTTAATTAAGCAGTGACGTCTGCCCTGGCCTGGCCTGGTGGCTGGGGGTCAGACGCCATTACACAGGCTGGCGGTCGCGCGGCGGCCCGGCGCGCGATCGTGAGATGTTTCCGGGTCTGGTGTCCGGCGGTTTTGGCCGCTTCCTCACGCCGGGCACGAGACATCAGAAGCGGACACGCATGTAGAGTCCTGCGGGGACGTGCTTTCGGACGCGGGTTCGACTCCCGCCGCCTCCACCATACCCTAACACGCTGATTCCGAGGAACTTGCGGAATCAGCGTTTTCCGGCTGGGGCCGATCTGGGGGATTCCGGGTGTAGTGTGGAGCCATGCTTCGGCTCTACCGCAGGCACCGGCTCTCCTGCCCGCAAACGTCCGAACGCTATCGTCGCTGCTCATGCCCCATCTACATCGAAGGCACGCTCGCCGGCGAGTACATCCGTAAGGCTGTTGACCTCACGTCCTGGACGGCGGCGACCGGCCTGATTGCGAAGTGGAACGAGGCCGGGGAGATCGGGGCGGTCCGGCCGGAAGTCCCGACCATCACCGAAGCCGTCAGTAAGTTCTTCGCGGACGCGACGGCGCGACAGCTTCAGCCGGCGACCATCACCAAGCTCAAAAACCTCCTCGAAAAACGGTTGGTGCCGTGGTGCGAGCACAAAGGCTTTCGGCAGCTGAAGCAGCTCGACGTCGACGCGCTGCTGCAGTTCCGGGCGACCTGGCCGGACGGGCCGCTCTCTGCCTACAAAAACCTTGAACGCTTGCGGGCGTTCCTCTGGTTCTGTCACCGCGCAGACTGGATTCAGAAGAATCCTGCGGTTGCGTTGAAGCCGCCGAAGCTGCCCGACAAGTCGACGAAAGTAAAGGTGTTCACCGAGGACGAGATCGAGCGGGTCCTCGACGCGTGCGACGAGTACCCGGAGCGGAACGCGTACGGCCACGACAACCGAGCGCGCATCAAGGCGCTCGTCCTGACGCTCCGCTACTCAGGCATGCGGATCGGTGACTGCGTCGGGCTACAGAAGGCACACCTCAAAGCCGACAAGCTGTTCCTGAACACAGAGAAAAGCGGCAGCAAGATCTTCGTCCCCCTCCCCAAGGTTGCGGTCGAGGCGGTCGAGAAGATCGAAAACGGCAGCGCGTACTTCTTCTGGACGGGCAACGGTCTGCGCCGATCCGCCGTCGCCGATTGGCAGCGGGCGCTGCGCCGGCTGTTCGAGCTCGCCGAGGTGACGGGCAATCCGCACATGTTCCGGCACACGTTTGCGACAGACCTGCTCTCGCGCGGCATCCCGATCGAGGACGTCTCGGCGCTCCTTGGTCACAAATCGGTAAGGATCACCGAGTCGTACTACTCGCACTGGATCAAGGCGCGACGGGACCGGCTCGAAGAACGCGTCCGGGAGTTGTGGAGGTAGCCCTAGCGAGTCCGAAATTCCCGGTTTTCTCCCTTTGCTCTGTGATCGCCTTCCCTTCGGCCGTGTTAACATGGTTTTTGAGGGTTAGCTGTGCCTGTACGCCGCCTATATGTCGTCAATCTGGAGCGCGGGATTCAGCAGAAGCGGGTTTTCCTCGAAGGAGACGACACCGAGGAGGCCCGAGCTCAGCTCAACGCCGTCATGCAGAGCATGTCGCGGTTGGCTGCGTCCAGCCCAAACTGGTTCGATTTTCTGAAGGAAGCGACCCAGCAATTCACGCGAGCCGGTTTCCTCCGCGTCGCACACTAGGCGATGGCCGACAGCAACGCGCCTCACTCGCGGGTTCCAGTCGCGCACGCTTGGCTTTGCGAGCAGAAACATGTGTTTTGGGAGACGCCCACGTGCCCGGATTGTGGTGGTGCTCCGTGGAGGGCGATCACGTTGTACGAGGGAGATTGCGTACATTGTGGCCAACTCTGCGCTGAGAGCCTCTACTGCTGCGACCATCCTCGCCCGATTCAGCCGACAGTTAACTGAGATTCCCTCTTCTTCAGCGCCTGCGCCGGAGGAGTCCTGAAATTGGGTAGTGCACGTGTGCAACGCGACAAATTCGACTATGCGGGCGCCTCGT
>JACPCS010000150.1 GCA_016184455.1 Acidobacteriota bacterium | reverse complement strand
TCGTCGAGGACGACCGCGTGCAGAGCGTCACGACCGGCAACGCGCCGGTGCCGAGCGGCGCCACGGTGATCGACCTGTCCCGCTATACCGGGATCCCGGGTCTCATCGACGCGCACACGCACATCAGCTATTACTGGGACGGCGTGACGACTCCTCGCTTCGAGCCGCCGCGACATCCTGCGGTCAGAGCGGTGCTCGCGCAGGAGAACGGACGCAAGGCACTGGAGGCAGGCGTCACCACGATTCGCGATCTCAACGCGCCCGACGGCGTGGACCTCGCGATGCGCGACCTCGTCAACATGGGGAAGATGACCGGACCGCGGATGTTCGTCTCGGGCATCGCGATCCGCATCACGCGGCCCACCGTCCCGATTCCGCCCGTCGGCATCATGGTCGACGGCGTCGATGCGGTCATCCGCGCCGCGCGTCAGGTCATAGCCTCGGGCGCCGACTGGGTGAAGATGCACGGCTCGACCGGCGGCTTCGAGGACGTCACGCAGTTCCAGACCTTTACGTACGAGGAGATGAAGGCGGCGGTCGATGCCACGCACGCGCTGGGAAAGAAGATCGCCATCCACTCGTACGGCCCGGCGGGCGCGCGCGACGCGGTGCGGGCCGGCGCCGACTCGCTCGAGCACGGCGCCGACATCGAGGACGCGACGATCGCCGAGATGGCGAAGCGCGGCACGTACTACGTGCCGACGATCGACCACAATCAGGTGTACGTGGAGCACGCCGACACGGTGTTCCGCTTTTCGCAGGACGCGAAGGACCGGCTGCGCGATTACATTCAGCGCAATCTCGAGACCGCCAGAAAAGCGTTCCGCGCCGGCGTGCGCATCGTCTTGGGGTCCGACGCGGTCTACAGCGGCTGGGGCCTGAACACGCGCGAGCTCGACTGGTTCGTGAAGATCGGCATGACGCCGGAGCAGGCGCTCAAAACGGCGACGACCGTGCCCGCTGCCCTGCTGGGCATGGAGAAGAGCCTCGGCGCGGTGGCGCCGGGGTTCTATGCCGACATCGTCGCCGTCCAGGGCGACCCGCTCGCCGACATCACCGCCGTGACGAGGCCCGACAACGTCAACGTGCGGTGGGTGATGAAGGCGGGCCGTGTCGTGGTCGACAAGACCAGATGAGCGGGTACGCCGCCGACGTCAGATGATCAGGAACGCCGGCAGCGTTTCGATGAGCTCGACATCCGCGAGGTCGACCGACGGACTGCGTTGAATCTCGCCGCGCGATAACGCGAGGTGCAGCTTCCGGTTCGGCGAATCCACGCGGGCAATCGCCGCGGGCGATACGAGCACGGACCGTCCGCCCAGCCAGTTGCTCGTATCCACGACCAGGTAGCGCACCCTCCAGTCTTCGTCGACCAGGAAGTCGTCGACGTGCCCGATTTCGCCGTCGGTCGCCAGCAGGTGGAAACCCTTCACATAGCTCGCTTTGTGAAGCATGTGCGCCTCTCGGGAGGACACTGCAAGCGCTCAGCCAACCGCCCGCACGTCAGAGCTTGACAGTGATAGGTCGAGTCACTACCCTCGCTGCAGCACGTCAAACCTCTGAACGAGGAGGGCTCCGATGGGCAGTCGACTGTTTACCTTGGCTGTCGTCGTGCTGATGGTGGCGCCCTTCCTGGCCGGGCAGACTCGCTACACGCCGCCGCGCATGCCCGACGGGCAGCCGGACCTGCAGGGATATTGGACCAACGCCGGGTATGCGCCGCTGGAGCGCCCCGACAACGTCACGAAGGAGTTCTACACACCAGAGGAAGCCGCCGGGTTCGAACGGCAATTCGTCGACAGGGAAGCCGAGCAGACGGTACCGGGAACGATCCCCGACGTGCATTACGACCACACGCAGTTCGGGCTCGACCGGAGTGTCGCGGGGTACTCTCCGAACCTGCGGACGTCGCTGATCGTGGATCCCACGAATGGGAAGCTTCCTCCCCTGTCGGCGAAAGGACAGCGGAGAGCCGCCGAGCGTGCCGAGGCGGTCAGACGACAGGGCGGTCCGTACGACGCGGTTCAGAACGTGAACCTGGCGACCCGGTGCATCGTTATGGATCGCATGGCGCCTCCCATGCTGTACGGGAATTACAACAACACCTATCAGATCGTGCAGGCTCCGGGGTACGTCATGATCCTCGCGGAGATGCTCCACGACTATCGCGTGATCCCGCTCGACGGGCGTCCGCAGCTGGAGTCAGACGTCCGCCAGTGGATTGGCAGCGGACGCGGTCGTTGGGACGGCGAAACGCTGGTGGTCGAAACGACCAACTTCAACGGCAAGAACCCGTTCAGAGGATCCAGCGAGAACATGCGGCTCATCGAGCGCTTCACGCGCGTCGATGAGAACACGATTCGGTACCAGTTCACGGTCGACGACCCCGACACGTGGACTCGACCCTGGTCCGCGGAAATGCCCATGAAGAAGACGGTCGGCCCGATCTTCGAGCACGCGTGTCACGAAGGGAACTACGGCCTCTACAACATCCTGGCGGGCGCTCGCGCCGACGAAAAGCGCGCGCAGGAGGCCGCGAAGAAGGGGTCCAGGTAGCCGCTGAAGGAGCGCGCCCATGAGCGTCCGGTTGTTCGCGTCCGTTCTGTTCGTGCTGGTGGTCGCGCCCTCCCTGGCGGGACAAACCAGGTCATATACGCCGCCGCGCACGCCCGACGGCCAGCCCGATCTGCAGGGCTTCTGGACCAACGCGACCTACACGCCGCTCGAGCGGCCGAAGAACGTCACCAAGGAGTTCTACACGCCGGAGGAAGCCGCCGCCGTCGAAAAGCAGCTCGCGGCTGCCGATGCCGCGCAGACCGAGCCGGGCACGATCGAGGACGTGCATTACGACTTCACGCAGTTCGGGCTCGACACGCATCAGGCGGCGTACGCGTCGAACCTGCGTACGTCGATGATCGTGGATCCGCCCGACGGGAAGCTCCCGCCGCTCAGCGCGGAGGGAAAGCGTCGCGCCGCCGCGCGCGCCGAGTACGACAAGAGACACGGCCGCTGGGACTCGGCGCAGAACAATCAAAACGACGACCGCTGCATGATCTTCCCGGGTGCGGGGCCGCCGATGATGCCCCAGAGCTACAACAGCAACTATCAGATCGTGCAGACGCCGGGCTACGTGACGATCCTCTTCGAGATGGCGCACGACGTGCGCATCATCCCGCTCGACGGACGCCCGCACGTGCCGCCCGACGTGCGGCAGTGGGTCGGCGACTCCCGCGGCCGCTGGGACGGCGACACGCTCGTCGTCGAAACGACGAATCTCAACGGCAAGAATCCGCTGAGCGGGTCGAGCGAGCATATGCGCGTGACCGAGCGCTTCACGCGCGTCGACGCCGACACGATCCGGTACCAGTTCACCGTCGAGGATCCGGCCACGTGGACACGGCCATGGGCGGCGGAGCTCCCGATGCGGAGGACGACGGGGCCGCTCTTCGAGCACGCGTGCCACGAAGGGAACTACGGCCTCTACAACACGCTCGCGGGCGCACGCCGGGCGGAGAAAGAGGCCGCCGAGGCAGCCGCCAAGAAGGGATCGAGGTAGGCGGGCACCTTCGGCTACACGACCGCCAGTGCGGGGGCACTCGAGCTCCCGCGCCGACGGCCCTCTTCGAGATAGGCCTCGAGGAGGGCGATGTTCCGTGTGTTCGCGTTGAAGACCAGGTCGAAGATGTCGCCGACGAGTGGGAGCGGGAAAGCCCGATCCATGAGACGTGCGACTCTGTCCAATCTGGACAGAAACACCCCCCTGGCCTCGTCGATGTCCAACCCCCGCGCCGCAGCGAACTCACGGATCGTGGCGCCGACGGCTGCACTCGCCTCAATCACCTGAGACGCCGTCGGTTGCCCGCGCAGTCTCGCGACACCCTTGTCGGTCGCCCGCTCGATCTGGGTGGCGATCTGGGCGGAGATCGGCTCGGCAAGGCGAACGAACCAGAAGCGGACCACGACATACGCCGCAGCGGCGACCGTAGCGAAGAAAACAGTCGCGGCGATGATATTGCCGAGGACCATACGCAGTCGTGCTGTCTCGCGCTACGTAGGCTGGAGCAGCGGCCGGAGCGTTCGCACGTCTTTCAGTGTCTCGAGCGCCAGCAGCGTCTCGATCAGCTTCTGCGCGGTCGCGCCGCCGAGCACGGGCGCCATCAGATCGCGCGCCTTCTCCACGACCTCGCTTCGCGGCATCGGGTTGCGCACCGTGCCGCGCACCGCCTCGACCCGATCGCTCAGCCGCGTGCCATCGTTCAGCGTGATCTCGACGATCGCCACGCGCGCCGGCAGGAGCGGCGCCAGCGCCGCGTCCGGCACGTAGATCACCTTGCGCCGGTGGCGCAGCACGGTGGCGTCCTGCATGCGCGGCTTGTCGTGCGCGGCGTGGAATGACGCGGTCTTGTCGATGAGCATCACCGCGACCATGTGCTGCAGACAGATGTCCGGCAGCTCGCGGTTGTCGACCACGGCGCCGACGGTGGGCGCCAGGCGCACGACGACGTTCTTCACCTCGTCGGCCTCGAAGGGCCGCTTCCGGCGGATGTTCTCGATGGCATCGAGCGGCGCCTGAATCGGGGTGCCCACGGTCCATTTCTTGATGTCGGTTTCGCTGACTTCGAACCGCTCGCCGAGCGTGTCGACCAGGATGCCGGGATCGCCTTTCGGCGCGTTCACCTGGAAGAAGTTGTCGTCGCCCGAATAGACGTCGTCGACGCCGGTCCATCCCGCCCGCACGAGGAGCGCGGCCGTCACACCGTTGCGCGCCGGCATGCCACCGAAGACGAAGCCCTTCTCGATGTGATCGGGGTCGCGCGCCCAGATCGCGTAGCCCGACGCCTGCTGCGCCGCGTAGTCGAGCAGCCATCGCATCTGCTGCGCGGTCAGCCCGGCGACACAGCCGGCCGCGGCGGCCGATCCGAAATTGCCGGCGTAGGCGTGGGTGCTGCGGCGCGTCTGGTTGCGGAAATCCATGCCGCCGAGCGCCATCGTGTGGCGGCATCCGACGTCGTAGCCGACTGTGACGGCACGCAGGTAGCGCTCGCCGCTCACGCCCATCTCTTCGCCGAGCGCCAGCGCCGCAGGGACGATCGACGCGCCGGGATGCGACTGTGACGGTCCGTGTGAGTCGTCTGTCTCGTCGGAGTGCGCGAGCACGCCGTTGACGAGCGCCGCCTCGACCGGTCCGGTCACGACCGTGGATCCGACGACGGTCGCAATCGGCCGTCCGGCAGCCGCGTGCGCCATCTTCAACGCGATCCGTCCGCCCGGGAGCTCCGAGCCCGAGAGCATCGCCGCGAACGTGTCGAGGATGTGGTGCTTCGCCTTTTCAACAACCTCCGGCGGCAGCGGCCGATCCTTCGCCGCAGCCATGTAGCTGCTCAACGCGGTCATGATCCGGCCGACGGCCGGCTTCGCAGGAGATCCGGCGGAGTCCTGGGCCCGCGGCCGTGCGGGCAACGAGGCCGCCGCGACGACCGATGCACCGCGGATCAGCAGGTCCCGGCGCGACACACGCGAACGAAGCAGGGCCCTCATATCGACGCGCAGTATACTCTCCCGCACCCTGACGGGAGGCTGTCACATGAGGCTGATCGGCGTCCTTGTCGTGTCCCTGGTTATCCTCGGTTCGCCCGCGTCTACGCAGGACGCCAGAAGCGTCGTCGACGCCGTGGCGCGGGCCATCGGCGCGCCCGGCATCGGGTCGATTCAGTACTCGGGCACCGGGTACGTCTACGGCTTCGGTCAGAGCTATCAGCCAGGCGGCCCCTGGGTGAAGTTCAACCTGAAGAGCTACACGCTGCTCACCGATTACGAGCGCGCGGCGACGCGCGAGGATCAGGTGCGCACCTACCTCGATCCGCCGGAGCGCGGTGGAACGGCCGTGTTCATCGGCGAGCTGCGGCAGGTGTCGTTCCTGAGCGGAGATGTCGCCTGGAACGCCGGACCGGACGGCGCGGCGGCTCCGGCGCCGCTCGCCCTCGATGCGCGTCAGCTGCAGCTGCCGATTTCGCCGCACGGCTTCGTGAAGGCGGCGATGGCCGCCGCGCCGACGGCCGTGATGCGCACCATCGGCGGCAGGCGCCTGACCGTCGTCTCGTTCACGTGGAAGGGGAAGTACACGGTCAACGGCTACGTCAACGGGCAGAACCTGCTCGAGAGGGTCGAAACCTGGATGCCCGACCCGCTGCTCGGCGACATGCTCGTCGAGAACGTGTTCTCGGACTATCGCGACGTCGCCGGAATCAAGTTCCCGGGACGGATCGTGCAGCGGCACGGCGGCTTCCCGGTGCTCGACGTCACCGTGGGCGACGTGCAGCCGAACGCGCCAGCCGCGATCGAGGTGCCCGACGCGGCGCGGCGGCCGGGTCCGCCGGTCGGCCGCGTCGAGGTGGTGAAGGTCGCCGATGGCGTGTGGCTGCTCGTGGCACCGGTGGGCCCCAACAGCCTCGTCGTGGAGTTCCGGGACCACGTCGCGATCGTCGAGGCGCCGTTCAGCGAGGAGCGGTCCCTGGCGGTGCTGGCGGAGGTGAAACAGCTCGTCCCCGGCAAGCCCGTTCGGTACCTGATCAACACGCATCACCACTTCGATCACTCGAGCGGCATCCGCACCTACGTCGCCGAGGGCGTGACCATCATCACGCACCGCGGCAACACCGACTTCTACAATCGGGTGTTCAAGCTTCCCCATACCCTGAGTCCCGACCGGCTCTCGCAGAATCCGAAGCCGGCCAGATTCGAGACGCTGACGGACAGATACGTGCTGACGGATGGCACCCGCAGCCTCGAGCTGCACCTGCTCGAGGGGAACACGCACAATCCCGGCCTGCTGCTCGTGTATCTGCCGCGGGAGCGGCTGCTCCATCAGGCCGACGCGTTCACGGCGCCGCCGCCGGGTGCGCCGCTGCCGCCGGCGACGAACATGGTGAACGCGCGCAACCTGAATCTCGCGGCCAACATCGACCGGCTGCGGCTGCAGGTCGACCGCATCACCGCGGCCCACGGCCGCGTCATGCCGCTCGCGGACCTCTGGAAGGCGATCGGCCGCGCCAATTGAGGCGGTGTAGTATCCACACGTGGGCTGGGAGGATCCGTCATGCGCGTGAGCCCGTTCGTCCCCGCGGTGGTGTTGCTCGCCCTGTCGGCGCCGGCGGCGGCCCAGGGCTGGATCGAGTACACGAGCAAGGAAGACTTCTTCATCGTCAATTTTCCGGGCGAGCCGGTGATCACATCGATCTCGTACCCGGCCGAGTACGGCGTGATGCTGCCGGCGCGCGTCTATACCGTCGACGATCGGGGCAGCCGCTACGCGGTGACCGTCGTCGATTACACGCACGTGGACCAAATCCACGCGGAACGCGTCACGGGCTGTCAGGGGTATCCGGATACGTGCACCAATCGCGCCGCGAACGACTTGCGCGGCGCGCTCGACTATGCGATGTCGCAGTTCCTGCAGCGCGACGCGAAGGTGACCTATTACGGCTACGCCGACACGGATCGGATCGAGGGGCGCCGCGTCCAGCTCCTCAACCCGGAGGGGTCCCGTACTTTTGGCGCCGTCTACATGCACGATTACCGGCTCTACATCCTGGAAGGCACCATGCCGGCGAGCGCGCCGCCGCCTGCGCTCTTCCAGCAGAACTTCGGCATGTTCGACCGGAACATGGAGCGCGTCCGCTATACGTCGATCTACCGCCACGGCCTGCCGGCGCCGCCGCGCGAGCCGAGCCCGCCCGGCGGCCGTCTGCGCGGCTGTTAGGAGGAATCCATGAAGCCCACCGGTGCGGCAGTGCTGGTGCTGGCCCTGGTGGTGTCCCTGGGGGTCTCCAGTCAGCAGCCCGGATCGACGAAGCTGCCCCTGGCCATCACCGAGAAAGATGCCGTCGACGAGTGGAGTCGGACGATCTGGGACGGCCCGCTCGATCCGAAGCTGCCGAGCGACACTGCCTTCCTGCTCTCACTCAGCGAGACGGAATTGCTCGGCCGTTTCCGTTTCAGGCAGCGGTGCGCGCTGTGTCATGCGGCGCAGACCAATCTATCCACGGTGACGTGGGGACCGCTGCTGACCCAGCGGAACGTCACCGGGCGCGAGGCGGCCGTGCGGCAACGGATTCTGGACGGTTCGCCCCGGATGCCGGCGTTCAAGTACGCCCTCGACACGCCGACCATCGACGCCATCATCGCGTATCTGAAGAAGGTGGAACGGCTCCCCTAGGAGAGCACCGATGCACAAGAGAGTCCTCGCCTCCCTCGCGGCACTCGGTGCGGTCTGGCTGACCTTCGTATTTGGCACGACAGGCCACGCCGCAGGCGACGTCATCGTCACCGGCCGGATCACCACGGCCTCGGGTCAACCGATGGAAGGCGTCATCGTGTCGGCGCGCCGGTTCGGCAGCACCTTCACGACGAGCGTCTACTCCGACGCCGCGGGCGGGTATTACTTCCCGCACCTGCAGGACGGAAAATACAACATCTGGGCGCAGGCCGTCGGCTACGACGCCGGCATCGCGGAGGGCGTCATGCTGAGCCCCGTCGTGCATCGTCAGAGCTTTGCTCTCGCGCCGCTCGAGAACTTCGAGCTCCAGCTGAGGGGCGATGAGTGGGTGGCGTCGCTGCCGGACGCGACGCCGCGCGATCGAAAGATGAAGGAAGTGTTCCGCCTGAACTGCTTCGGCGGCTGCCACTCGCCTTCGCACGCGCTCAAGGACCGCTACGACGAGCAGGGCTGGAAGATTCTTATCGACAAGATGAGCCGGATTGCGACGCCCGGCACCTATACGCTGGACGAGGACCGGAACGTGGCTCCGCTCATGCACTACTACAAGGACGAGCTGGCCGCGTACCTCGCGCGTGTGCGCGGGCCCGCGCCGACCAAGCTGGCCCTCACACCCCGTCCACGCCCGCAGGGTGAGGAGACGCTGGCGGTGTTCCGTGAATACGACAGCTCCCCTCCCGGCTTCGGCGTGCCGCTGTACAACGACGGCAGCCTCTGGCAGCTCGGTCCGGCCAACAAGACGGACCTCAAGAACATGGGCCCGCTGCGCGCCACCGTGGACCTGGACGGCAACCCGTGGTTCACGGGCCGCGGGCGCGGGTACTGGACCATTGCGAAGATTGACTGGAAGACCGGCAGGATCACGCCGTACAAGGTTTCGAACGACCACGGCGCCGTCGTCGACGGCGGCGAGATCATGACCGACCGGCAGGGTGTCGTCTGGACGCAGGCGGCCGGAAAGCTGGTGCGAATCGACCGATCGGGGAAGATGGAGCTCATCGCGATCCCCGAGCCGGAAGAGATTCGCCGCACGCAGGGCACAACCGTTCCCGCCGAGAGCAGAGGCAGGGAGCGCATCTGGTGGGAGGACGGCCCCCGCCCACCAATCTGCTCGAACGGCCTGTGCGAGAACCCGCCGACCGTGTTCTACATGTACGAGCCGTCCACCGGGCGGTGGGCGGTGTACGAGAACCCGCCCGCTCCGAAGGACATGAAGGCCTTCAGCGACGTGTACAACGTGACCAGCATGGGGGACGCGGATGGCAACGGCTGGTGGGCGCAATTCGCCACCGACGTCATGGTGAAGGCCGACGGGAGCGCGCCGGGCAAGGTGGTCACCATCAGGATCCCGGAGCGCAAGAACCCCGCGTGGAGCCTCTTCACCGGCGACGACCGCCGGATCTTCGAGATGATGGGCGGGTCGGAACCCCACACGCGGGGCATGCCGAATCAGCACTCGATGCGCATGGTCGGTGCAGGTCCGGGACCAACCGACTCCGTGTGGGGCGTCGGGTGGTTCAGCAGTGATCTGATCCGGGTCAATATCCGCACGAACAAGCTGACAGTGTATGAAGCGCCCGCGCCTGACTGCGGATCGTACCAGACGTGGACGGATCCCTATGGAGAAGTCTGGACCGTGTGTCAGAGCTCCGCGCACATCAGACGTTTCAGTCCAAAGACTGGGCAGTGGATGATCTACGACCTCCCGACGCTGAACATCGAAGCGCACGCCATGGGCATGGCGCCGGGCCTGGTCGACGGGCGCGTCCGCATGGTCGTTCCCTCGTGGACCAACAGCAAGACGATCATGATGGACGTGCGAACGCCTGCCGACCTCGCGGCGCTGAAGGCCGAGGTGCAGAAGGCCGGTTCGTCGCGGTAGGGGGAGGGTCTATGCGAAGGCTCATCGCCCCCGCCTCGCTCGCCGTGGGGCTTGCCGCATGGATGGCGGCGCCCGGAGACGCGGCACAGGCGCCGCCGCCGCCACCGTCGGTGGCCGCCCAGGCCGTGTCGTACACGTCGGGCACGGCCACGATAGAGGCCTACGTCGCACGACCGAAGAGCGCTGCGAGAGCTCCCGGCGTCATCGTGCTGCACGACGATCTCGGGTTGAACAGCAGGTTTCGCGAGCTGGCGCATCACTTCGCGGACGCAGGGTTCGTGGCGCTCGCGCCGCACCTGCCATCCCGGTCGAAGACGCCGGCATCCGAGCCGGGCCAGGGCCGGCCGCCTCGTCCGGCGGTCGCGGGCCTGGCTTGGAACCAGACCGTCAACGACCTCCGAGCGGCGCTGGCATTCCTGCAGGGAGATCCCGGCGTCAACCCCATGCGGATCTCAGCCGTCGGCGTGGGGTGGGGCGAGTACCGTGTCTGGATGCTGGCGGAGGCCGAACCAACGTTGTACCGCGCGGTGGTCTTTTACGGGGTGACACCCGCGGACGATGACCGGCTCCGCACGATCAAGACACGGGTGCAGGGCCACTACGCAGAGCGGGATTACCTGATCACCGCGCGAGTGCTCAAGACCAAGCAGTTGCTGGGCGACCGATTCACGTACTACATTTACCCGACGGTCCCCGGTTTCTTCGGCGGAGGCACGGGGCTGATTCAGCCGGCCACCGGAGGATCGGTGATCTCGCTGCCCAGCGGACTGCAGCAGGCGCCGGCTGCGGCGGCCGCCAGGCTGGCGTGGACGAGGACGCTGGAGTTCCTCCGATAGCCTGCGTCCGTGCACGACCATCGACTTGTGAGGAGGCTTCCATGAAGCGCAGCGTGCTCGTCCTGTTCCTCCTGCTCGGGGTGTCGGCCACCGCGCAGACGCCGGTACCCGAGATCCCCTTCGAGTCGGTGCCCGACTTCTTCAAGCTGCCGAACGGCATGAACTTCGGCGAGGTCTCGGGCGTGGCGGTGAACTCGAAGGGATTCGTCTATGTCTTCACCCGCTCGAACAGCGCCAACGGCCCCGCCTATGCGCCGGCGGCCGCGCAGCTGCTCGAGTTCAATCCGAAGGGCGAGTTCGTGCGCGAGATGGGCCGCGGGCTCTACGGCTGGTCGTTCGCGCACACCGTGCGCGTCGACAAGAACGACAACATCTGGGCGGTCGACAAGGGCTCCGACATGGTGATCCGCTTCAATCCGGCCGGCCGCGTCGTCTGGGTGTTCGGCCGCCGGAAAGAGTCGGCAGACGATGAGACCGGCCCGTGGGAGCATCCGGATCCGCCGCTGCCGCACGTGGACGGCCTCTTCCGCCAGCCGACCGACGTCGCGTGGGACTCGAAGGGGAACACCTATATCTCTGACGGCTACGTCAACTCGCGCGTGGCCAAGTACGACGCCAACGGCGAGTGGGTGAAATCGTGGGGCGAGTACGGGCGCGGCCCGGGTCAGTTCCGCCTCCCCCACGCGATCGCGGTCGACGCGCAGGATCGGATCTACGTGGGGGATCGCTCGAATCGCCGCATTCAGGTGTTCGACACCGAGGGGAACTTCATCCGGATGTTCACGATCGACGTGCCGGTGCCACCCGGGACGAAGCCGGTGAACGGCAATACGCCGACCGGTGCCGCGGCCGCGGGGCAGATCGGCGCGCCGAACTCCATCTGCATCACGCCGCCGCCGAATCAGGTGATGTTCGTCGGCGAGAGCACGTACCCGGGACGGCTCTTCAAGGTGTCGCTCGAGGGCAAGGTGCTCGGCGTGATCGGGCGATCGGGACGGAACCTCGGGCAGTTCTCAGGCGTGCACCAGCTCGCGTGTCCGTCGGAGACCGAGCTCTACGCCGCCGAGACGGCCAACTGGCGCGTGCAGAAACTGATTCTCAAGGCACCGGGGCGCGGAGCGGCCACCGCGTCGCGCCAGTAAGACGCTCGCGATTCCCTCCCGCAGCGGGCTCTCGGCGCCCGAGCGTGCCACGGATGCCGTGGGACACTGGTCAATGACTGGTCAATTTGGGAGGAGCTGATGGCGACGGTCACCGCGTTCGAAGCCAAGACCCGATTCGGGGAACTGCTCGAGCGCGTATCGAAGGGCGAGGAGGTCGTGATTACGCGGCATGACAAGCCGGTCGCACGCCTGATTCCCGAGGGCGCACAGCGCCTCGACGAGGTCCGGCGAAGCGTCGCGGGCCTCCGCGATCTGCAGCAGCGGATTCGACGGCGATCAAAGGCCAAGCTCGCCGATCGGGAGGTCCGAGCGGCGATCGATTTCGGCCGGCCATGACAGAGGCGTTCGTCGCCGACGCCTCCGTGGCGATCGGATGGGTGCATCCCGCGCCGGCGACGAGACAGACCGCCGCGATGCTGGAGGCCATCGCCGACGGCGCCAGGCTCGAAGTGCCGGCGCTGTGGCCATTGGAAGTCGCCAACGCACTGCTTGTCCTCGTCCGTCGACGGAAGCTGACCGAGGACGAACGACAGGTGGCGCTCGGATGGCTCCGTGGACTTCGCGTGCGGCTCGATCATGACGCGGCGTCGCTCGCGTTTTCGCGTGTATCCGAGTTGGCCGCCACCCACCAGCTGTCCGTCTACGACGCCGCGTACCTGGAGCTGGCTCAGCGTCGGCGTCTCGTGTTGGGCTGTAAGGACGGCCCCTTGCGGACGGCCGCGACGCGTGCTGGCGTCAACCTCTGGGCGTGACTCGCGCTCACCAGAGCGTCGCCAGGGTACTTTCGGATGTTGTCGTCCGAGGTCAGGACGGTGAGCCCGTAGGCCTGAGCGAGCGCGACGATCACGCGATCGAAGGGATCGCGGTCGAGCGGCGGCAGTGCGGCCGCCGCGCACGCCACCGCGGCGTCAAGGGGGACTTCCCGCAAAGCGTGCCGTTCGATCACTCGAGAGAACCACCGGGCGGGCGGCTCCTTGAGTCGGAGCTTGCCTCTAGCGACCTCATCGGGCCATTCGTCCTCGGTCAGCGGCTCGGTCGGGTCGTACCCTGGCGCGAGCTCTACGCGTAAGCGAGGGTCGGGTGTGAGATTGCGCTTCGGGCGCCGTTTGACCCGGCGTCGGATTTCGGCGACTTCGCGTCCATCGCGGCAGAGGACAACCGTCTCGTTGCGCTCTTCTATCTAGATTTAGCTCCGCCCCAGCTCCTCACGAGGCCGCTCCCGCCGTGCTGCCGGCGAACCGCGGTGACGGATTAGGAACCGGGCCAACGGTGTCGACCTGCTGGAGGTGCGACAGACCACGTCGACCGGCAGTGACCTGAGTGAGTTAGCCCGGCCAGACCGATCACCTTGACATGGCCATGTGGCCATGGCCATGATGAGCCATGAAGTCGATTGCCGCCGGAAAGTTCAAGAATATCTGCCTGAAGACACTCGATGATGTCGCCGCCACCAAGACGACGGTGGTCATCACGAAACGCGGACGGCCCGTCGCCAAGCTCGTCCCCTACGTCGAGCCCGCCAGGAAAGGGGGTCTTGCGGGAAGCGTGTTGAAAGAGGTGGGCGACCCGTTCGGCACTGGCGAACCGTGGGATGCGGACGCTTCTTGATACGCACGCGTGGATTTGGTGGGTGACGGAAGATCGACGGCTGTCGCGGCGAGCGAAGGCCACGATAACAACCGCGCTCGCCGAACAGGATCTCTGGCTTTCCCTGATCTCCGTGTGGGAGGTCGCCAAGAAAATCGAGAAGCAACAACTCGTGCTCGATCGCCCGCTCGACCAGTGGCTCGACGAGGCGGTGACGATTCAGGGCTTGGGCGTCTGGGAGCTCACTCGCCCGGTTCTCGTCCACAGCTGCAACCTGCCACAGCCGTTTCACGGGGATCCAGCCGACCAGATTCTCGTCGCCACGGCCCGGCGCCAACACGCGGTGGTGGTGACGAAGGATCACCGGATCCGCCGTTACGCCCACGTGCACTCGCTCTGGTAGCGGTGACGGGCACAAGACGGATCCTGAATTCGGCGCGTGCTTACTCGCCGCTGATCCGGTACTGCGGCCGCGGGTAGACACCGAGACCGTGATACGAGTTCGAGTAGACCGTCTCGGTGTAGCGGATGCGCTTGCCGTTCTCGTCGAGCCAGCCGATTGACTGCTGGAAGAGGCCCGGCTCGGGATAGTGCGCGGGCGCCGACGCCTCGAGCAGGTACAGCTTCCGGTTGTGCATCGCCACGTACACGAGCGTCCGCCGGTCGCCGGGGCCGTCGAGCTGCAGGTGGTACCCCTCGACCATGTCCTGCCAGTCCCACGCGTAGTCGGTGATCGTGTACTTCTCGTCCTTCATGTACTTGGACAGCGCGAACGCCATCGCGCCCCGCTCGTCCTGCTTCCAGTAGCCCGGGCCGATCGTCTCGCCGCCGTTGCGGCACTGGGAATTCCCGGGCGGGCACTGCTTCCACCGCTCGTACCCCTGCTGCTCGAGCGGCCGGTAGTCGACCACCGTGAGCGAGTAGCGCTCGGGGCCGTTCTCGGCGCTGTAGACGCGCGCCGGCAGCGTGTAGCGCAGCTGGGACGTCCACGTCGTCTCGGCGATCGTGGGCTTCATCGGAAAGTTGACGCTGATGCCGTCCTGCTGGAACACGAACTCCTGCCATTCTCGGGCGGCCGCCAGACCCGGCAGCGACAACAACAGGGCAAGTAGAATCGCAGTCACGCGCATGACGGATCCTCCCTCTGGGCTTCGCCAGACCTCTGGCTCTGAGATGATGAAAGCCGAAAGCCCAAGGCCCAACGCCGAAAGCCTGGAGTCTCGCAATAGTGCCACGAAAGGACGCCGCGGATCGAGGGTGGCCGCGGCCGTGATACGCTGCCGGGCCGTGCTCCGCCTCACACCCCTCCTGCTCCTGCTGGCGCTCTGGCCGGGCCACCCGGCGGCAACTGCGGCGCAGATCGACCGCCGAGTCCCCACGTATCGGGTCGACGCCGCGTGGCCGAAGCCGCTGCCGAACCGCTGGCTCGTCGGCGCGATCGCGGGCGTCGCCGTCGACGCGCGCGACCACGTCTGGATCGTCCATCGGCCCGGCACGCTCCAGCCGAACGAGACACGGTCGATCTGGCGCGCGGCGCCCCCCGTCCTCGAATTCGATCAGGACGGCACCCTCGTCTCGGCGTGGGGCGGTCCGGGCGAAGGGTACGAGTGGCCGGACCTCGAGCACGGGATCTACGTCGACCATCAGGACAACGTCTGGCTCGGCGGCGGCGGCGAGAAGGACGCGCAGATCCTCAAGTTCACGCGCCAGGGCACGTTCCTGATGCAGATCGGCCGCAAGGGGCGCAACACCGGGAGCAACGACACGCAGAACCTGGGCGCCGCCGCGAACATGACGATCGACCCGGCGGCCAACGAGCTCTACGTCGCCGACGGCTACGTCAACCATCGCGTGATCGTGTTCGACGCGACGACCGGCGCGTACACGCGCCACTGGGGCGCCTACGGCAAGGTGCCCGACGACGGCTACTTCACGCGCGCGGGCGAGCGGCTGCCGGGGCCGTTCCGCGGCGAAGTGCAGTACGAGAACCGGCCGAGCCAGTACGATCCCGATGGTCCCCCGCCGCCGCAGTTCCGCATCGTGCACATCGTGCGCATTGCCAACGACGGCCTCGTCTACGTGTGCGACCGGACGAACGACCGCATCCAGGTGTTCCGCAAGGACGGCACGTTCGTGAAGGAGAAGTTCATCGCGAAGCAGACGCTCGGCAGCGGATCGGTGTGGGACATCGGCTTCTCGACCGATCCCGCGCAGCGCTTCATGGTCGTCCTCGACGGCACCAACCAGCAGGTCTACGTCGTCGAGCGCGAGACGCTGGAAGTCGTGAGCGGCTTCGGACAGGCCGGACGCTGGGCCGGGCAGTTCTACGGCGCGCACAACCTCGGCGTCGACTCGAAGGGCAACCTCTACATCGGCGAGACGTACGAGGGCAAGCGCGTGCAGAAGTTCGTCTACACCGGGCTCGGCCCGGCGCAGGCGCCGCTGGTGCAATAGGAATGGTGCGCCAGGAAGACCGCTTCGTTCGCCGACTGCGGCGGGCGGATCGCTGGCTTGGGACGCTCGCGTGCCTGCTCCTCACAGGCGTCCGCCGGCTGGTCGACCGCGAGGATCGGTCGCGGCCCGCGCAGCCGCGGCGGATTGCGTTCATCAAGCTGGCGGAGCAGGGGTCGACCGTGCTCGCCTATCCCGCTCTCCAGCACGCAGTACGAACAGTTGGACGGGAGAACGTGTTCTTCGTCGCCTTCAGCGAGAACGTCGAGATTCTCCGCATCATGGACGTGATTCCCGACGACCAGATCATCACGTTCCCGGGGAAGCCGATCGGCGCAGCGCTGCTGGGCGCCGTTGGCGCGCTCCGGCGACTCCGACGGCTCGGAATCGACACGGCCATCGATCTCGAATTCTTCGCGCGCTCGTCCGCGGCATTGACCTATCTCACGGGTGCGAGGTGGCGGGTCGGCTTTCACCCGGCCGCGGGAGAAGCCGGCTATCGCGGCGATCTGATGACGCACCGGCTCTCGTTCAATCCGTACCTCCACACCGTGCAGACGTTTCAGGTCATGGTGCAGGCGCTCGACTGCGTCCCTCGAGACCTGCCCGCGCTCGACCTCGTGCCGCCGCCGCTTGGACCGCTGCCCGTCTTCACGCCGCGCGACGGGGAGCAGGAGGAGGTCCGCGCCTGGCTTCGCGACTTGACCGGCCCGGCCGCCTCGCCGCGCGTGATCCTTCTCAACGCGAACGCCAGCGACCTGCTGCCGCTCCGCCGCTGGCCCGCGGACCGGTACGTCGCGCTGGCGCAGCGGCTGGTGGATCGATGTGCTGACGTGCACGTCGGCTTCACCGGTGCGCCGAACGAGGCGGCAGCCGTGGAGGAGCTGGTCCGCGCCGTGGGCTCGAATCGCTGTTTCTCACTCGCGGGACGAACCACGGTTCGCCAGCTGTTGATCGTGTATACGCTCGCCGAGGTGCTCGTGACCAACGACAGCGGGCCCGCGCATTTCGCGGCCATGACGCCGATCGACGTCGTGACGCTCTTCGGCCCGGAGACGCCGCGGCTCTTCGGCGCGCCGACGCCGCGCAATCACGTGCGCTCGGCCGGCCTCCCGTGCAGTCCGTGTGTGAACGCGTACAATGGGCGGTCTTCGGCCTGCACGAACAACATCTGCATGCAGCGGATCTCGGTCGACGAGGTGTTCGAGACGGTCGCCGCGATCTACGAGCGGCGCCGTGGAGAGCCGGCGGACGTCAGGTCGCTGACAATCGACCTCGCATCCCAGTAGAGCTGGCAAACGCGGCAATCGCCCGGTCGATCCCCGCCGCATCGACGTCGAGGTGCGTCACGAGCCGCATGCGCGGCTCGGGCAGCACCAGCACCCCGTGCGCCTGGAGGTGCGCGCCGAGGCCGGGCGCATCCTCCCCTACCCGCACGAAGACCATGTTCGTGTGGTGCTCGGACGGCAGCCCCAGCCCGGCCAGCCCGCGCGCCAGCCGGGCGGCGTGCTCGTGATCGATCTGCAGCCGGTCGACGTTGTGCTCCACCGCGTACAACCCGGCCGCGGCGAGCACGCCCACCTGGCGCATACCGCCGCCGAGGATCTTCCGCACGCGCGTCGCCCGCGCGATGAACTCGCCGCTGCCGAAGAGGAGCGTCCCGACGGGCGCGCCAAGCCCTTTCGAGAGACACACCGATACCGAGTCGAACCCGGCGCACAGCGCTTCGGCGGTCGTGCCGAGCGCGACCGCGGCGTTGAAGAGGCGGGCGCCGTCGAGATGGGTCGCCAGTCCGCGGCGGCGCGAGAGCGCCAGCGCCTGCGCGAGAAACGCGCGCGACACGGCGCGGCCGCCGATCGTGTTCTCGAGCGCCAGCAGGCGCGTCCGCGGGTAGTGCGGATCGTCGGGCTTGACGGCGGGCGTCGACCTGCTGCAGATCGAGCGTCCCGTCGGGCCGATTGGCGATGACGTGTGAATGGATCGACCCGAGCACGGCGGCACCACCTGCCTCGTGGACGTAGGTGTGCGCCTCCTGCCCCAGGATCACCTCGTCGCCCCGCTGACAGTGCGCCATCAGCGCCGCGAGGTTCGACTGCGTGCCCGATGGAAAGAAGAGCGCCGCCTCGAACCCGAGGAGCTCCGCCGCTCGCGCCTGCAGCCGGTTCACCGTCGGGTCGTCGCCGAACACGTCATCGCCGACCTCGGCCTCTGCCATCGCGCGGCGCATGCCCGCCGAGGGCCGCGTGACGGTATCGGAGCGCAGGTCGACGACCGGCGTCCTGATGCGCTGGATGTCGAGATCCTGGTGCGTCATACGCGTGCAGAGCGAACGTACCCCAGCCCGACGAGCCCGACAACCGTCAGGAGCTGCGCCATCGTCATCGAAACGGCGCGCAGCACGGCTGGAGTATCAGGCGCGAATTCAACGGTCACGTCAGACTGCGACACGCCCACCAGCGCCGCCAGCCCGGCGAGGTTCCGCACTTCTCCCGACGAGGCCCGCCACGCCGGGTCGTAGGCAACGGGCAGCACCAGCGCCCGAGCCTCTGCCACGGTTGGGGAGTCGAGCCGCACTGCGATGCCGCGCGTCGTCAGCTTCACCGACGTGCCGGAGAGCGGAACGAGTGTCGAGCCGAGCCGGAAACCGGGGGAGAACGCCGGCTCGCGCGCGATCGGCTCTGCGAGCGTGGCTACAGGAAGCGCTCGGACACGCTCGTCGCGCTCGCTCGTAACGCCGACTTGCAGCGACCCGTCCACCCGCGCATCGGGCAGCCGCGCCCACGGCGCGCACTCGACGTCTGCCGGCAGCAGGAGGTACCGCAGCTGAAGGAACTGGACCGCGCTCGGATCGCAGAGCGCCTCCGGCCCGAACTCGGTGGTCTGGTTGAACAGCAGATCGTTCGGCTCGAGAAACCCGCGCATCGTCCGCTGCTTCGTCCAGACGGTCACAAGGCGGTATCCCGCGTCCGCGAAGTCGACGCTGGCACGCCGCGCATTGCGCATCCGGTCGGCGGCCCCGGGCCAGAGGGCCAGACGCTCGCCGGGCGGCATGCGGTCGCGCGGAAGCCCTCGCCTCGAGACGCGATCGTCGGGACTCGTCAGGTCGTGCGTCCAGGGCGAACGATCCGCCGCGTGCCAGAGATCGGCCACGACGAGGTGTGCCGCATAGGCCGGTCCCTGCAGTCCGGCCACGGCAAGCGCGACCATTGCCGCTCTACGGCTTGTGGCGCGGTGGGCGGGACGGCTGGCGCGCTCGGCGCCGGCGGCGGTGGCCGCGCTGAGAATCGCGAACGCCAGAGCCGGATCCCGGAGTGTCCAGGTGTTGGATGGCGCAAACGTCCACGCACCGGGAGCGATCGTGGCAGCGGCGACACCCAGCAGCAGCGAGAGCAACGCGCTCCCAACGATAAGCCGGCGGCGCTGCGAGTCTTTCGAGCTGAGACCGAGGGCAACCGAGATCAGCGCCAGCAGGAGAAACGTGAACGGGCCCCGGGCGCCAGCCTGCCGAAACGGAAAGAGGTTCGCGGCGAGGAGCCCGCCCCGCGGACCGTCCACGATGCGCCGCAACTCACCCTGGCCGGCCGCAGTCGCTGCGTTGATCTCGCGGACGATGTCCGGCACCTGCGGGGCGATGGCGATGAACGAGACCGCGGCAAGCACGATCGCCGTTGTGAGCCTGGCCCGGAGCGGGTACTCCGATCTGCTCAGCGAAAGCGCCAGTGCGAGCACGATCGTGCCCGCGAGTAGCGGCCAATATCCCGGATGCGCGACGCCAACGAGTCCCCACACGGTCGCGGCCACGAGAAGACCACTCAGATGGCGCGCGCGCGGCCGCGACGACGCAGACGAATGCCGCAGTGCCAGGAGCGCGTGCGGTGCGAAGACGCACGCGACCACCGCGCAGTACGTGACTGCTGTCTCGGGCCAGTCGTCGAAGATCGCGTAGTTGACGATCGGGAGCGAACAGAACAGGAGCGCTGCGGCCACCCATGAGACGACGCGCCCACTGAGCGGCTCCAGGGCATGCCGCACGACGGCAACGGCCGCACCGATCGACAGCGCGATCAACAACCAGTACGTGAGCGGCGCCGGGAGAAACGGCGCCACCCTCGCGGCGGGCGACGCCCCGAGGCCGCCGTGCAAGGGCAGCCGGACGCCGAGCCCGAGCGCGAGCGTAAACACGGGCTGGCCGAGAACACGCACGGAATCTACTGCGGTGCCCCGGTCCAGCGAGAAGAACGCATGGTCGTAGCTCTCGAGGTCCTGCACGCCCACCAGCAGCACCAGCGTCGCGATGCCGGCGGCAAAGGCAAGAACCGAACGCATCGGCGCCATTCTATAATCCGCATCGGCACCCCAACGCGCACAATCCGCGCGTTGGGGACCCCGCCACGAAAGGGGCAGAGTTATGGCGTTCCGACTGGCCGCGGCCACCGCAGCCGCGATCCTTTCCGTTCCGGCTCTCATGGACGCACAGGTGCTGATGCAGCGCGACGTCTCGCTGAAGATGGCGCTGACCATCGCGACCACAGCCCTCGAGGAATGCGGCGGCACCGCCTCGGTCGCCGTTGTCGATCGGGCGGGGCGCATCCGCGTGCTGCTCCAGGGCGACACGGCGAGCCCGCATAATCCCGAGCTGGCCCGGCGCAAGGCGTACACCGCGCGGACCTTCCGCACCACGTCGGCCGAATGGGCCAAGCGCACCGAGGCGGCGAACAGCGGACAGCGGATGCTGGCCGACGTCATCCCGCTCGGCGGCGGCGTGCCGATCAACGTGGGCGAGGAGACGATCGGCGCGGTCGGCCTGAGCGGCGCCCCCGGCGGTCAGACGCGGGAAGAGGCGTGCGCGAAGGCGGGCATCGCGAAAGTCGCCGCGCAGCTGAAGTAGCTAGTCGAAGAAGCCCGACTCGATGAAGCGCAGCCAGAGGCTGCCGACGACGGTGATGCTGTCCTGCGTGAAGAGGTAGTGGTGGAAGCCCTCGACGCGGCCCACGCGGTACTTCTTCGCGTACGGCTCCATCACCGTGCGGTTCGCGTCGACGACGGCCGGCGGCAGCACCTCGTCCTCCGTGCCGTTCAGATCGAGGATAGGCGTCTGCTTCAGCTCCGCCGGCGGGTAGCTCGGCTCGATCATCGCCTGCATGAACGCGGCGAACCCCTTTGCGCGGTCGGCCGCCGGCAGAAACGCCGACTGCCAGAGCCGGATGCCGTGCTCGGTCAGCGCTCCCGCGCCGAACTGCATCACCGCATCCTCGGTGCTCTTGAAGCGCGGAGACTTGAGCGCGCCCTGCCACCAGCGCGCCCGCGTCTCCGCGTCGACGTGGCGCGTGTAGAGCTCGAAGTCGTCCAAGCCGCGCTCACGCACCCGCAGCGCATTGATGCCGTAGACCTCCGCGAAGTTGCCGGCCAGCGCCCGGTTGTTCAGGTACGCCAGCCCCGTGGAGCTCGTGCCCCAGCCGAGGAAGCCGTCGGGCCGGTAGTGCTTCGCCAGCGGATAGAGAAACGCCCCGCCCGTCGACATCCCCCAGAAGAGCACGACCGCGCGGCTGCGATCGGGAATCGCCTTCTCCAGCGCCAGACGATAGCCCTCGACGAACACGCGCGGCGTGGCGGCGAGCATCTGCTGTTCCAGCGCGCTCCCCTTCTTCGGATACCGGGCCACGGCGCTGACGCTGGCCGAGGCGGCCCCTGACGCGCCCGTGCGGCGTACCTCGTAGTCGCTCGCGCGCCATGGCGCCTGCTGCGCGCGGCTGAAGATCGGCATCCGCTCGCCGACCGGCATCTCGGCCCACGAGCCGTCGCCGGATGAGGCGAGAAAGTTCCAGCGGCCGATCCGGGTCAGCGCGACGAAGGTCACGCCGCGTGTGGCGAGCCAGACGCCGGGGCCTTCCTTCCCTTCGACCGTCCAGACGAAGTCCATCCCGTACTCGCTGCCAGGCTCGCCGCCGACGACCACGAGCGTCCGTCCGTTGCGCAGCCGCGGCCGGTCCGGCGTGAGGATGACGACCACCTGCGTGAAGCGCTGGCCGTGCGCGGTGAAGTCGATGAACTCGATGCGCTGCGTGAACGAGCTCGTCTCGGGATAGTCGCCGCTGGCGAGAATCTCGCGGATGGCGTCGCGGCCGAGCGTGCCGTTGTCGGGCGGCAGCTCCCACGCCGCGGCGGGCACGCATGCCAGCAGCAGGACGGCTCCCGTGAACGCCTTGCGTCTCATCACTCTTCTCCGGGCTCCTTCGGGCGGGGCACCTCGCGCGGCGGCCGCTGCGCTTCCTCCGGCGCCCGGCCCGCGCTGCGGATCGCGATGATGCGGTTGAGGGTGTCGAACCAGAACGGCGCGCCAAGCGACACCGCGAGGATCGTCAGCAGCCAGCCGAGCAGGTGCTGGTCGAAGGCGCGGAGCCAGCGCCCGATCCCACCCGGCGCCCAGAGCGGACCAGGCCAATCGTCGGTCGCATCGTCGCGCACGAGGCGCAGCGACGGTTCGACCGGCTCACCGTCCTCGGGGACGGGCGCCGACGGATCCTCCCAGCCGATGGGGAGCTGCAGCTCCGCGAGATCGGCCATCGCGGCGTCGTACCGCGTCGAGGCCACCTCGAAGTCGACCTCGGCCTGCTGGTCGGGCGGGAGCGGCGGCGGCGGCGCGGCGTCGCTCGCGACGATCGTCTCGGCCGACACCGGCGTCGGAGAGGGCCGTGCCTCTTCGGCGACATACCGTTCGGCGCTCGCCACCACCGCCTGCCGCAGCGCCGTATCGACCCAGAGCGCCCGCGCGATCACGATCGTGTCCGCATTGGTCCCCACGGTCAGCACGGCCCCCCAGATCACGAGGAAAACCTGCGTCCGGCGCTTGTACCAGCCCGACACCCGGTCCATGGCGTCGGTGAACCAGCTCTCGAGGTGCTGGCGGAACCTGTCGCCGTCGCCGCCGGCCTCCTCCCACAGCAGAGCGAGCGTCTGGTCGAGGGGGCGCTTTGCCTCCTCACGCGACACGAGCCGCCGCACACCGTCGGTGCGCGGCGCCACGACGTCGAGCAGCGCCAGCGCAAACGTGCGCGATGGGATGTACGAAGGACCTCGCGTGCCCGCCGAGAGGCTGCGAATGAGTGGATGACCATAGAGCTGCCGGGCGACGTCGGCATCGCCGACGAGATTCTGCACGCCCTTCCGGAGCATCCAGGCGCGGCGACGGAACCACGCGGCGAGCAGCTCGTTCGCCGCGGTGACGGCGAGGCTCAGCACGAGGTAGCCGAAGAAGAGGCCGATGACGACGTCGAGAATCTGCAGCCCGAACATCGCGCCCTCGCACTCCTTACTGGATGGGCAGTTCCCTGGCGAGCGTCCTGACGCGCCGCCACAACCGGCGGCGGTTGCGCTCGACGGCCTGGGACACGATCAGCGTCTCGCCGTCGGTGTACATGTAGACGTCGTCGCCGTCGGCGTCGTTGGTCGTGTTGCGCCGCTGATCGTTGAGGTCGGTGCGCACGATCGTCACGCCTGGCCGCTCGCGGCGATAGCGCGCGAGCACCGTCTGGTCCGGGAGGTAGGTGCCGTTGAACAGCTTGCGGCCCGACATGATCACGATCACGTCCGGCTGCACGGCGCGGATGAACTCGAGCGTCGAGCCGGTCTCGCTGCCGTGGTGGCCGACCTTCAGGACGTCGGCACGCAGGAGGTCGGAATCCTTCTTCGCCCTGTCGACGAGCAGGCGCTCCACGTAGCGCGTCTCCGTCGCCTCCTGATTGCGCTCCTTGCCTTCGGCATCACCCATGAAGAGGAATCGGAACGCGCCGAACCGCAGCCGCACCACCGTCGACGCGTTGTTCTGCCGCGAGTTCCCCGACCCCATCTCCTTGAGATCCGCGGAGTCGGCATGGATGATGTCGAGCTCGAGGTTGCCGCAGGTGAGCGTACGCTCGGCGGTCTGCCGCAGCTCGATGAACCGGCTCGGCTTGTTCCCCACCTGCTCCTTGAGCGCGCGCTGCCGGAACTGGCCGAATCGCGACACGTTGCCCTTTTCGGTCGTGAGCTCCTTCGGATAACCCGAGTCGACGATCGTCCGCACCTGGTACTGGTCGAGGATGTCCATGAGGCCGGGATAGTGGTCGTCGTGCGGGTGCGTGGCGATGACGCAGTCGATCGCCTCGCCGGGTTTCAGTCCGTACGCCTGGGCCTTGAGATACCCGAGCAGCCGGTTCTGGGGTGCCCTGCCAGGGCCGCCGTCGATGATGATGTTGCCGCCGGGGGACCCATCGTCACGGTCGGGCCCCTGGATCCAGATCGCGTCGCCCTGACCGACGTCGACGAAGTTGATGCGGAGGTACGGGTCGACTGCCTGAGCGACGGCAGGCGACCCGTACGCGAGCAGCGCTCCGAGAACGATTGTGCCGCGCAGACGCCGGCACACGGGCCGCTACCGCGTCGAGACAGCCGACTCGGCAACAACCCGGTTGACGAGCGACCCGATGCCTTCGATGGTGCACCTCGCCGTGTCGCCCGCCCGCATCCAGCGCGGGTCGGCGCGCTCGATGTTCGTCCCGGCCGGGCTCCCGCCTGAAATCACGTCACCTGGGTTGAGCGTCAGGTTGTTCGACGCAAAGTGCAGCAGCTCGTAGATGTTGTGGCTCATCCGGTTGGTGTTCGAGTCCTGCATCACCATGTCATTGAGGTACATGGTGTGCCGCGTGTTCATCGCGTCCTTCAGGAACTCCTTCGGGACGATGTACGGCCCGAGGGGGCCGAACGTGTCGTGGTTCTTGCCGACGAGCCAGTCGGAGCCGCCCATCTTGCGGTCGCCGCGCCCGCCGCGATCCGACACGTCGTGATGCGCGGTGTAGCCGAAGATGTAGTCGGCCGCGTTGGCGATCGGGACGTACCTCGCCGGTTTGCCGATCACCGCAGCGAACTCGCACTCGAAGTCGATCTGCGTGCGGCCGCGCGGCATCACGATGTTATCGGTGGCGCCGATGATGATGCTCGGCGACTTCAGGAAGAGATACGGGTTCTCCGGCCGCGGGTCGTTGGCCGGACGCTCCCACAGACCCGGCGCCGAGGCGGCCGCTGCGGCGGGCGCCCCGCGGCCGCCGCCGCGCGCCGGCGCCGGCGCAGGAGC
>JACPCS010000149.1 GCA_016184455.1 Acidobacteriota bacterium | reverse complement strand
GAGGAGGCGGTCGCCGTCGGCATCTGCGAAGCGCTGCGCCCGGACGACTACATCACGAGCACGCATCGGGGACACGGGCATTGTCTCGCCAAGGGCGCCGAGCCGCATCTGATGTTCGCCGAGCTGCTCGGCAAGGAAGCCGGCTACTGCAAGGGGAAGGGCGGGTCGATGCACATCGCGGACCCCGGCACCGGCAACCTCGGCGCCAATGCGATCGTCGGCGGCGGGGCGGGCATTGCGACGGGCGCCGCGTTCTCGTCGAAGTATCTCAAGAGCGGCCGCGTGGCCGTCTGCTTCTTCGGTGAGGGCGCGCTCGGCCAGGGTGTGCTCTACGAGTCGATGAACCTCGCGCAGCTCTGGAATCTGCCGGTCATCTACGCCTGCGAGAACAACCTGTACAACGAGTACACCCACTATTCAGAGACGACCGCCGGCGACATGCTGGCACGGCCGAAGGCGTTCGGCCTGGCGGCCGAGGAGGTCGATGGCCAGGACGTGCGCGCGGTGTTCGCCGCCGCGTCGGCGATGGTCGAACGGTCGCGCCGGGGCGACGGCCCGGGCTTCCTGCTGCTCCATACCTACCGGTACCGCGGACATCACGTCGGCGACGTGTCGCGTGACTATTACCGGTCGAAGCAGGAAGAGCAGCGCTGGATGACCGAGCGCGATCCGATCGCGCTGCACGGCGGCTGGCTGATGGCCGAGGGGCTCGCCGATCGCACGCTGCTGGATCGCATTCAGGCCGAGGTGGCCGCCGACATGGACAAAGCGGCCGAGTTCGCGACGAACGCACCGTACCCGGATCCGAGCAAGGTGGACGAGGACGTCTATGCCTGAGACCGCTGTGGCCGTGCGCGACATCACGTTTGGCGACGCGATCCGCGAGGCGCTGGCCGAGGAAATGCGGCGCGACCCGACGATCGTGCTGCTGGGCGAGGACGTCGCCGAAGCTGGCACGCCCTTCAAAGTGGTGAAGGGACTCGTCGAGGAGTTCGGCAAGGACCGTGTCATCGACACGCCGATCTCGGAGCCGGGGTTCACCGGGCTCGCCGTCGGCGCGGCGATGACGGGCATGCGGCCGATCGTCGACATCATGTTCGGCGATTTCATGGCGCTCATCATGGACCAGGTGGTGAACCAGGCCGCGAAGGTGCATTACATGTCGGGCGGCCGCTGGAAGGTGCCGCTGGTCGTCCGCGCGACGATGGGAGCGACGCGCCGGTCGGCGGCGCAGCACTCACAGTCGCTGCACGCGTGGCCGAGCCACATCCCAGGCTTGAAGGTCGTTGTCCCGTCGACGCCGTACGATGCGAAAGGGCTGCTCAAGTCGGCGATCCGCGACGACAATCCGGTTGTCTTCTTCGAGGACAAGATCAGCTACGCGAAGGTGAAAGGGCCGGTGCCGGAAGGGGAGTACACGATTCCTCTCGGCGTCGCGGACGTCAAGCGCGAGGGGCGCGACGTCACGCTCATCGCGACGAGCAGCATGGTGCAGGTGGCGCTCGGCGCCGCCGCGATGCTCGAGGGGGCTGGCATCAGCGCCGAAGTCGTCGACCCGCGGACGATGTGGCCGCTCGACGAGAAGACGCTCGTCGAGTCGGTGCGGAAGACCTCGCGCGCGATGGTGATTGACGAGGGATATTTCCGGTACGGCGTGACGGGCGAGATCGCATCGGTCGTCGCCGAGGGTGCGTTCTACGACCTCGACGGCCCCGTGCGCCGGCTCGGCGCGCGCCACGTGCCGGTGCCGTTCTCGCCGGTGCTCGAGGACGCGACCGTCCCCACCGAGCGCGACGTATTCGAATTAGCACGGAAGATGTGCAATAGATAGTTGGTGGTTGGTAGTTGGTGGTTGGTAACCACCAACCACCAACCGCAGAGGGAACGATGGCACTCAAGACCTACGGCACGATGGCGGTGGACTGGGAGCAGCGGGTCGACTTCGACCGGCTGCGGCGCGAGCGGCTCGCGCGCATCAAGGGGCTGCTCGCCAAGTCGGAGCTCGGCGCGCTGCTCTGCTTCGACATGAACAACGTGCGGTACATCACCGCCACGCACATCGGCACGTGGGCGCAGGACAAGGTGAGCCGCTTCACGCTGCTCCCGCAGAACGACGAGCCGATTCTCTGGGACTTCGGGTCGGCCGCGCGGCACCATCAGCTCAACTGCCCGTGGCTCGGCGACCGCTCGCGGCCGGGGATCCCGTCGATGCGCGGCTCGATGACGCCCGAGATGGGGCGCGAGGCCGACGTGGCGCGCAAGATCCGCATCGAGCTCGAGCAGCGCGGGCTGCTCCACGAGCCGCTCGGCGTCGACATCGTGGAGCCGCCGGTGCTCTTTGCACTGCAGCGCGAAGGCATCACGGTGGTGGACGGCCAGGAGCTGATGTCGATCGCGCGCGAGATCAAGACGCCGGACGAGGTCACGCTGCTCAACATGTCGGCCATGATGGTCGATGCCGCGTACTACGATCTGTACAAGGCGATGAAGCCGGGCATGCGCGAGAACGAGGCGGTCTCCCTGGTCGCCGAGCGGCTGTACGACCTTGGCTCCGAGTACGTCGAGGCGGTGAACGCGATCTCCGGCGAGCGCTGCAGCCCGCACCCGCACGTGTTCTCGGACCGCGTGCTGCGGCCGGGCGATCCCGTGTACTACGACGTCCTCCACTCGTACATGGGCTATCGCACGTGCTACTACCGCACCTTCTGCGTCGGCTCCGCGTCGCGGGCGATGGTCGACGCGTACAAGCGGTGCCGCGACTATCTCGATGCGTCGATCGAGTTGATCCGTCCGGGGCGGACGACCGCGGAGGTCGCCTCGGTGTGGCCGCGCGCGCAGGAGTTCGGCTTCCCCAACGAAGAGGCGGCGTTCGCGCTGCAGATGGGGCACGGCATCGGGCTCGCCATCTGGGAGCGCCCGATGATCAGCCGGCTCGTGTCGCTGGAGCATCCGCACGAGATCAAGCCGGGGATGGTCTTCGCGCTCGAGACCTTCTGGCCCTCGAGCGACGGCTGGAGCGCCGCCCGTATCGAAGAAGAGATCGTCGTCACGCCGACCGGGCACGAAGTGATCACGCGCTTCCCGGCCGAGGAGCTGCTCGTGGCCGGCGCACCGTTCGTCACCGTGACCGGCAATCTCCCGATCGTCCGCGAGACCGAGCAGCCGCCGAACCTGGAGGTCGTGGAGCTGATCGCGGCGGCGGCGGGCGCCGAGGGAGCCGGAGGCCGTCAGGCCTCCGGGAAGCCCGAAAAGGTCGGCGCCTAGCGGACCTACTGGACAGTGCGAACAGGTGAGGCTGTGACGCATGTCGCGTTGCTTGTGGTAGAGGGGCGGGCCGCGACAACGGAGCGGCCCGAAACACCATTCGAAGGACAGCCCCTGTAGATGGCCATCAGCGTCGTGATGCCTGCGCTCGAGATGGCGCAGGAGACCGGCAAGCTCGTTTCGTGGCTCAAGAAGGAAGGGGAGCCGGTCCGCAAGGGCGAGATGCTCCTCGAAGTGGAGACCGACAAGGCAGTGGTCGAGGTCGAAGCCGCGGGCGACGGCATTCTCGCAGCCGTCACGGCGAAGCCGGGCGACGTGGTTCCCGTGGGCCACACGATCGCCTGGCTCGTGCAGCCCGGTGAGACGCCGCCGGTGGGCGGCCAGCCGAGCGCGCCGAGCGCGCGCCGGGCCGACGCCGCGCCCGGCGGCGAACGCACTGCCGTTCCGGGCGCCGCAGGCCGGGTCCTGTCGGACCCGGCGGGAGCGCCCGCGGCCCGCCTTTCACCCAAAGCACGGCGCCTCGCGCAGGAGCACGGCGTCGATCTCAGTCGGGTGAAAGGCTCCGGGCCCGGCGGGGAGATCCTGGCGGACGACATTCTCGCCGCGGCAAGACAGGTCCGGCTGAAGCCGGACACCACGACTCCTGGGCAGGCGGCGACCTCTGCGTACGTAGCGTCCGGCTTGAGCCGGACCGAGACGCCCAGTACCGTCGGCCGCCTCATGGCCGAGCGCACGACGCAGAGCTGGACGACGGTCCCGCACTTCTTCGTGACGCGCGAGGTGGACGCGACGGCGCTGAACGCCGCGCGTGACGAGCTGCTCCCAGCGGTCGAGCGCTCGCATGGGCTGAAGGTCACGCACACCGATATTCTCGTCGCCGCCGTCGCGCGCGCGCTGAAGAGTCATCCGCGCGTGAACGCGAGCTGGACGGGAAGCGGCATCGTGCTTCACTCCGGGATCAACGTGGCGCTCGCGCTTGCCGTCGAAAACGCAGTGGTGACCGGTGTGATTCGCGCCGCCGACGCGGCGTCGATTGGCGACGTCGCGGCGCGCCGGCGCGAGCTGACCGAGCGCGCGCGGGCGGGCCGGCTGCACCCGGACGACATCGCGGGGGCGACCTTCACGATCAGCAATCTCGGCATGTACGGCGTCGATGCGTTCACGGCCATCATCGTGCCGCCGCAGGCGGCCATCCTGGCGGTTGGCGCGATTGCCGACCGCGTGGTGGCGGTGGACGGCCGGCCGGCGGTCAGGCCGATGCTCACCCTCACGCTCTCGTGCGATCATCGGGTGGTCGACGGCGCACGCGCGGCGGAGTTCATGCGCGACGTCGTCGCCGCGCTCGAGGAGTAAACACGATGCAGACCACAACCACAGCACCCACCGGCGTCTCGCTCGAGGATCAGAAGCTGTTCCGCCAGGCCTGCTACATCGACGGCACCTGGGTGGAGCCGCGCCCTGGCGCCGCGATCAACGTCGACAATCCCGCGACCGGCGAGATCATCGGCGTCGTGCCGCGGTTCGGCGCGGCCGAGACGCGCCATGCCATCGAGGCCGCCGGCCGCGCGCTGCCGGAATGGCGGAGTCGCACGGGCAAGGAGCGCGCCGCGATCATCCGGCGGTGGTTCGACCTGATGATGGCCAACCAGGAGGACCTGGCCCGGCTGATGACGATCGAGCAGGGCAAGCCGCTCGTCGAGTCGCGCGGCGAGGTCGTCTATGCCGCGTCGTTCCTCGAATGGTTCGGGGAGGAAGCCAAGCGCGTCTACGGCGACACGATTCCGGCGCCGCAGCGCGACAAGCGGATTGTTGTCATCAAGCAGCCGGTCGGTGTCGTGGCGTGCATCACGCCGTGGAACTTCCCGCTGGCGATGATCACGCGCAAAGTCGGTCCGGCCGTCGCCGTCGGCTGCACCGTGGTGCTCAAGCCCGCCTCGCAGACGCCGTTCTCGGCGCTCGCGCTCGCCGAGCTGGCTGAGCGCGCCGGCGTCCCGAAAGGCGTGTTCAACGTCATCACCGGCTCGGCTGACGAGATCGGCCGCGAGCTGACGTCGAACCCCGACGTGCGGAAGCTCTCGTTCACGGGATCGACCGCGACCGGGAAGCTCCTGATGGAGCGGTGCGCCGGCACCGTCAAGAAGATCTCACTCGAGCTCGGCGGCAACGCGCCCTTCATCGTCTTTGACGACGCGGATCTGGATGCGGCGGTGGAGGGGGCGATTGCCTCGAAGTACCGCAACACCGGGCAGACGTGCGTCTGCGCCAACCGCATCTTCGTGCAGGACGGCGTCTACGACGCCTTCGCGGCCAAGCTGGCGGACGCCGTGAAGGAGCTGAAGCCGGCGTCCGGCCTCGACGAGGGCGCGAACCAGGGGCCGCTCATCGACGACAAGGCGGTGGCGAAGGTCGAGGAGCACATCGCCGACGCGCTCTCCAAGGGCGCGCGCGTCGTCACCGGCGGCAAGCGGCACGCGCTCGGCGGGCGTTTCTTCGAGCCGACGGTGCTCGCCGACGTGACGCCGGCGATGCTCGTTGCGCGCGAGGAGACGTTCGGCCCGGTCGCGCCGCTCTTCCGGTTCAAGACCGACGAAGAAGCGATCGCGCTCGCCAACGACACGCCGTTCGGTTTGGCGTCGTACTTCTACGGCCGCGACATCGGCCGCGTCTGGCGCGTGGCCGAGGCGCTCGAGTCGGGCATGGTCGGCGTCAACACCGGCATCATCTCGACCGAGGTGGCGCCGTTTGGTGGCGTGAAGGAGTCCGGCCTCGGCCGCGAGGGGTCGAAGTACGGCATCGAGGAGTTCCTGGAAATCAAGTACATCAGTCTCGGCGGTTTCTGAGAGGCCGATCATGGCAATCGACCGACGGACCTTTCTCACGGTTGTGTCGGCGAGTGTTGCGGGCCTTCGCGCCCGGGCGCAGGCCGTGCGCGTGGAGACGTTCACGCAGTGGGTCAACGCCCCGCCGCGCCAGCGTGCGGAGGCGATGAAGGTGTGTCTCGACCGCATCCGCGAGCTCGACCCCATGCTTCAGGCGTGGGTGCAGGTGCTCCCGCAGCCGGCGCTCGGCGACGGCCCGCTCATCGGCATTCCATTCGGCGCCAAAGACATCATGGAAACGCGCGGGCTGTCCACGGAGTACGGCTCGCCGATCTACAAGGGGCGTCTCGGGAGCACCGACGCCGCGATCGTGACCTCATTGCGCCGACGCGGCGCGATTCTGCTGGGCAAGACGCACACGACCGCGTTCGCCTACCGGACGCCTGCGCCGACGCACAATCCGCGCAACCTCGAGCACACACCTGGCGGGAGCTCCAGCGGGTCGGCGGCAGCCGTCGCCGCCGGCATGGTGCCGTTCGCGCTCGGCACGCAGACGCGCGGATCGATTCTGCGGCCGGCGTCCTTTTGCGGCATCACCGGCTTCAAGCCGACCTATGGGCTCGTCTCGACGGAGGGCGTGCTGCCGTACGCAAAGAGCCTGGACACGATCGGCTTCTTCACCCACACGCCGGCCGACATGGTGGCGCTGTGGGAAGCGATGGGGCACTCGTCCGGCCGCGACGAGGACTTCGTCGTCGGCGTGCCCGACCCGATGCCGGAGGTCGACGCCGAGATGGCGGCGGCGGTGCAGACTGCCGTCGCCCGGTTCCGACAGGCGGGCGTCGCCACGCGGCCGGTGGACATCGCCGGCCTGCTGAAGGCCACCGATGCAGCTACCAACGTGATCGCGTTCTATGAAGGTGCGCGGTTCCACCAGGAACGGTGGAAGGAGCATGGCAGGCGACTGCTCGACCTGGCCGACCTCGTCGAGAAGGGCCTGAAGATACCGGCCGAGGAGTACGAACGCGCGCGACGGCAGATCCGCGACGGACAATCGCGGCTGAGCGAGCTGTACCAGACCACGCCGATCATTCTGGTGCCCTCCGCCGTGGGGGCGGCTCCGCGGGGCCTTTCGAACACTGGCGACCCTCGAATCAACGCGCCGTGGACCGGGTTTGGCACGCCCGCTGTCTCGATTCCGATGGCCGTCACCGGCCTGCCGCTTGGCCTGCAGGTGACCGCGGATCGCGGCCAGGACGCGCGCGTGCTGCGCGCGGCCGTGCGGCTCCATCGTCTGCTCCACAGCTGAACATGCGTGTACTGATCATCGGTGCGACAGGAACCATCGGGTCTGCCGTAGCCGCGGCGCTCGAAGACCGTCACGACCTGGTGCTCGCCAGCCTGCAGCGCGCGCCGGAACGCGTCGACATCGCCGATCCCGCGTCGGTTCGTGGGCTGTTCGCGCGCATCGGGCGCGTGGATGCCATTGTGAGCGCAACCGGACGCGCCGCGTTCAAGCCGCTCGCGGATCTCGCTGACGCCGACTTCGAGCTCAGTCTGCGCCACAAGCTGATGGGCCAGGTCAACGTCCTCCGCTTCGGATTCGACTGGGTGGCGGACCGCGGCTCGATCACGCTGACGGCGGGCTTTCTCTCGCGGTTCCCCGCTCCGGGCTCCGCTGCCGTGAGCCTCGTGAATGCAGCACTCGAAGGGTTCGGCCGCGCCGCGGCGCTCGAGGCGCCGCGCGGCCTCCGCATCAACGTCGTGAGCCCGACGTGGGTGACCGAGACGCTGCAGAAGCTCGGGCGCCCGCTGACCGGGGGCACGCCCGCGGCAACCGTCGCGCAGGCGTACGTGCGAAGCGTCGAAGGCGCGGAGACCGGGCAGGTATTCGACCCGCGCCCCTGAATCGTCCGTATCCCAGAGAGGGGTTCACATGCCGACACTGCTCACCGTGCGATCGATCGTCGTCACGTTGCTCGCGGCGCTGTTCCTCTGGCCGACCGGTGCGCAGGCGCAGAGCCAGCCGCGGTGGCTCGCGGCCTGGACCGTCTCGCAGAACACTCGGCAGGAGATGCCGCAGCTGAGCAACAGCTCGGTGCGGATGTTCGTGCGGCCGGCGGTGTCCGGGAGCGCGGTGCGCGTCAGGCTGGAGAACACGCTCGGCCAGGCGCCGGTGACGTTTTCGGCGGGGTTCGTCGGCATGGCCGGCGACGGTGCAGCGGTGGTACCCGGCTCGAACAGGCGGCTCACGTTTGGCGGGCGCAACGAGCTGACGCTCGCGCCGGGCGCGGGTGCCTGGAGCGATCCCGTCACATTCGACGTCAAGCCGTTTCAGCGGCTGGCGGTCAGCCTCGACGTCGCCTCGGCGTCGGACATCAGCGCGCACACGCTCGGCCTCGTCACCAACTACTACGCACCGGGCAGTCACGCGGCTGATGTCTCAGGCGCCGGTTTCGTGCCGGTTCCGGTGGGCGGCAACGTGCCGGGATATCCGTTCTACTGGGTCGCCAAGGTGGACGTGTTGTCGAGCGCAGCCGCCGGCGTTGTCGTCGCGTTTGGCGATTCGATTACCGACGGCCGCTGCAGCACGAACGAAGGCGACACGGTGATCCCCGACCGCTACCAGCGGTGGACCGACGTGCTCGCCCTGCGCCTCGCCGCGCTCCCGCCGGGCGAGGTGAAGGCCGTCGTCAACGAAGGCATCGCCGGCAACCGGATCAATCAGCCGGGCGGGCAGGGCCCGTCGGGCCTCTCCCGGCTCGATCGCGACGCGCTGGAGCGCGCCGGTGCGACGCACGTGATCTTCTTCGAGGGCACCAATGACATAGCCGGCGGCGCCACGGCCGAGCAGGTGATCGCCAGCATGCAGCAGGTCATCGACCGTGTCCGCGCACGGGGGCTCGGGATCATCGGCGTCACGATCATCCCGCGCGGCCGGCCGGAGTCGATGATGGGCTGGAACGCGCAGATGGAGCAGCATCGTCTCGCCGTGAACGCATGGATCCGCACGCAGGCGAAGTTCGATGCCGTCATCGATTTCGATCCGCTGATGAAGGGTGGACCGGTCTACGCCGGCAGCGAATCGATCAAGCCCGAGTTCAACTGCGGCGACTACACGCATCCGAACCCTGCCGGCTACAAGGCGATGGGTGAGGCGATCGATCTTCGGCTGCTCTCCGGCGGGCGCACCGGCGCCACGCGTTGAGCATCGCCTTCACCCTGTTTCTCGCGTACGCGCTGGGGCTGTCGGTGGCGCTCGGCCGCGCCGGTCATCGGTCGCGGGCGCCGCAGGTGCCGGTGGCCGCGCGCGGCCCCATCAGCCGCGTGTTGATTATTGGGGCGACCGGCGGCACCGGACGCGAGCTCGTACGACAGGCGCTCGAGCGCGGCTACGCCGTGACCGTGCTGGCCCGGAGTCCCGCGAAGCTGCGTATCGAGCACCCGCAGCTCACCGTGCGGCGCGGCGATGTGCTCGACGACACTGCAGTGGACGCGGTCGTGCGCGGGCACGACGCGGTCCTCTCGGCCCTCGGTCACCGACGCTATGTCGGCCCCACGCGCATCCTGTCCAACGGCACGCGTCACATCGTGCGCGCGATGCAGGCGCACGGCGTCCGGCGATTCATCTGTGAGACCTCACTGGGCATCGGCGACAGCGCTGGACGGATGGGTCTCTACTACACGTTCTTCGTGATTCCGGTCGTTCTGCCGTTCTACTTCTGGGACAAGACGCGGCAGGAGCGGGTGATTGCCTCGAGCGATCTCGACTGGGTAATCGTACGTCCCGGCGTGCTGACCGACAGCGCGGCACGGGGCCGGTATCACCACGGGCATCGCGTCGGGAGCTACGTCACGACGGTGCACATCTCGCGCGCGGATGTGGCGGCCTTCATGCTCGAGCAGTTGACGAGCGATACGTACGTGCGGACTGCCCCAGGCGTCAGCTGGTAGCGTGACCGACGACGCCGTCTTTCGCGCCATCTTGATCGTCGGATGGTTGACGCTGATACCAGTGCTCGTGTACCACCGCCTCCGCTCGCAGGCGGCGGGCGATCGGCTCGATTGACGGCAGGAGGGCCTGTTCATCCTGCTCACGCTGCGGCCGATTGGCCTGGCGCACATGGCGGGTCTCATCACCTACATGCTGAATCCGATGCGCATGGCATGGGCGGCGTTGCCGCTTCCGGTCTGGCTGCGATGGACCGGTGTGGCGATTGGCGTCGCGGCTGGAGCGCTGCTCGTCTGGACGCTCCTGAATCTTGGGCGGAACCTGACGGATACCGTCGTGACGCGTAAGGCCCACACGCTGGTCACGACGGGTCCGTATCGGTGGATCCGCCATCCCTTCTACGTGTCGACCGCGTTCAGCATCACCGCCAACAGGCTCGTGGCGGCGAACTGGTTTCTGCTCGTGGCGGGCTGGTTGACGGTCCTCCTCCTCGTCATTCGCACAAGAAGGGAAGAGGGGCTGCTGCTCGCGCGATTTGGAGCGGCGTACCGCTCCTACATGGACCGGACCGGCCGCTTCCTGCCGCGGGCCAGCCGGTAGGTGATAGCCGGTAACTGGTAGCAGGAACGAGCAACCGCGCATGGCTCCCAACTACCGGCTCCCAACTACCGGCTAGAAGCGATAGCTCACGCCGCCGCCCACACGCGTGAGGTTCGGCCCCCGATCGAGCACGAAATACCGTGCGTCGACGTCGACCGACAGTGCCCGGAACACCCGGAAACTGGTGCCGATGCCGGCAGACGCCGCCATGCCGGTGCGTGAAACCGATTCGGCCGTCGATTCCGCGTCGCCCGTCCCGATCCGGCGCGCCAGCGTGAGCTCGGTGGCGGTTCTCGCCAGACCAAGCCCGCCGCCGACGTACGGCTGCAGCCGGCTGCCGCGTAGGCCCAGCTCGTAGCGGAGTCCCACCGTCCCGATGAAGGCGTCGCTCTCGCGGCCGCGGAACGGCTCGACGAGTCCGATCGGACGACCCGACCCCGACACTCTTCGCGGATCCATCGGTCCACCGGCGATGACGCGCGTTCCCGTTACGGGGCCGCGGCCTGCCCGGAAGAGGCCGCCGTCCGGCTCACCCGGCGCCAGGGATCGCTCGAGGAAACCGCCCATCGGGAGTTCGGTTGCCGTAAAGTCGCCTTCCAAGAGCAGCCGTTCTCGGAAGCGGTAGCCCACCGAGGCGGCGAGCGCGAGACTCGCGTCGCCGCTCCCTGCCATCGTCGCCGTTGCAAAAGACACTTGAAGACGCTCGTCCTGGGCCGCGGCGGGACCCGCGTACAGCAGGACGGGCAGCGCCCACAGCCACACTCGCCAACCTCCGTTGCGCATGCTGGATACTCCTGGCGTGCCGCCCCGCGGAGCGCGTCGCTCCCGGAGGACACGGAACCCTGCGTGAACCACAGATGGTCCACGGGGGGTGACAGAATTCCTGTCCCGGCGGGCCGCACAGGAAGAATGGTGCCAACGCGGTCGCAGAAGCTGGGCGTGCGGACGGTGTAAGCTGACCGCCGCATGGCGACACTGTCGCGGCCGGTTCTCGTCTATTCGGGCACGTGACGATTTTGCCGATGGGCGGCGCGGGTCGTCGCCTCGCTCGATCGCCAGGAGCAGTTGGCGCTGCTGCCGCTGGCTGACGAGGAAGCCGTGCGCCTGCTCGCGTCTCTCTCGGAGGAGCGGCGGAAGGAGTGCTGGTGGCTCGTGCTGCGCGACGGGACGCCCGTGCCGGGCGACGATGGCGGCGGCGTCGCGCTGCTGCGCGAGCTGCGCGTCACGCGCCCGATGGGCGCGCTGCTGCACAGCGCACGCATCTCGCCCGTGGTCGACGTGTTCGACAAGGCGTTGTCGCGCTCCCGCAAGCAGTTGAGCAAGCTGGTGCCCGACGGTCCCGCGCCGCGGCGGTACCCGTAACGCGCTCAGGCCTCGAGCGGTTCCCCGCTGCGATCGGGCAGCGTGAGGATCAGCGCCGCACCGAGCAGGAAGAACGCCGACGTCGTCGCGAGCGCCAGCCCGATGCCGATGCCCGGCAGCGTCGCCACCGCGCCGATCGTGTACGGGGCGAGCGCGCCTGCCATCCGTCCGATGTTGTAGCTGGTGCCCTGTGCGGTCGCGCGCACCGCGGTCGGAAAGAGCTCGGCGATGAAGCTGCCGAACAGGCTGAAGTAGCCGTGGCCGAAGTAGCCGAGCACGGGGCCGAGCAGCATCAGGATCACGGGATTGCGCGCCATCTGTCCGTAGACCGGGACCAACAGCGCGGCCGCCAGCATGAACAGGATGAACGTGCGCCGCCGCCCGACGTGATCGGCAATGAAGCCGAAGGTCAGATAGCCGAAGTACGCGCCGATCTGGACGGGGATCAGCCACCCGAGCGAGCCGACGACCCCCATGCCAGCGCCGCCCTGCGCGACCGGGCGCGACAAGAAGGCCGGCAACCAGAAGAAGATGCCCCAGTACGCGAACTGCACGGAGGCGCCCAGCAGGATGATGAGGAGCGTCCGGCCGACGAGCTCCGGCCCGAAGATGGTGGAAAACGGGTTGGGGCGACGCGCCGCGGGTGCCCCACCCGCGGTCCACACATCCGGCTCGCGCACGTAGCGCCGAATCCAGAGCGTGAATAACGCGGGGAGCACGCCGACGAGGAAGAGCCACCGCCAGGCGTCGGGTCCGGCGTCCGGTGCGCCCAAGATCACCGCCGCCATCAGCGCGGCCGTGATGTAGCCGATCGCCCATCCCGACTGCATGATGCTGATCGCCTTGTTGCGGTGCGCCGGCGGCCACGTTTCGCTGATGAGCACCGCGCCCGATGCCCACTCGCCGCCCATGCCGATGCCGAGCAGCGCGCGCCAGAACAGGAGCTGCACGACGGTCTGCGACGTCGACGCGCCGAGCGAGGCGATCGAGAAGAGCAGAATCGTCGCCATGAGCGCGCGCGTGCGGCCGAGACGGTCGGCGACGTAGCCGAACAGCACGCCGCCGACGCCCGACATGACGAGCGTGATGGTGCCGAGCATGCCGGCGGTGGCGTCGTTGAATCCGAAGTACGTGCGGAGCTGCCCGATGGCCATCGCGTAGAGCATGAAGTCCATGGCATCGAGCATCCACCCTAATTTGGCAGCGGCGAGCACGCGCCACTGCTCGCGCGTGATCGCGCGATACCACGGCACCATGACATCGGAGGTCACGTGATTCATCGGTCGCGCGGAGCCTATCACATGCTACACTTCGGCCTCGCGACGCTCCCGCCTCGTCACTCTTCATGGCCGATACCGTGGTTGCCGCTGCGGAGCGCAGTCTTCCGCACAATCTCGAAGCCGAGCGCTCGGTCCTCGGCGCGATTCTGATCCACAACGACGCGTTCAACACCGCCGCGCAGGTGATCGACGCCGCCGATTTCTATCGCGACGCGCACCGCCGCATCTTCAACCGCATGGTGGAGCTCAACGAACGCGGGCAGGCGATCGATTTCGTCACGCTGAAGGAGGCGCTCGCGCGCAATGCGGAGCTCGACGACGTGGGCGGCCCGGCCTACGTCGCGTCGCTTGCCGACGGCGTGCCGCGCGCGACCAACATCGAGTACTACGCGCGCATCGTCAAGGAAAAGGCGACGCTGCGGAACCTGATTTTCGCAGCGAACAGGATTCTCACCAACGCCTACGAGGCCGAGCAAGAGTCGGACGTCGTCCTGGACGAGGCCGAGAGCGCAATCTTCGCGGTCGCCGAAGACCGGCTGAAGGCCGGCTTCGTGCCGATGAGCGAGCTGGTCAAGGAGAGCTACCCGAAAATCGAGCAGCTCTTCGAGCAGAAGCGGCTGATCACGGGGGTGCCGAGCGGGTTCGTCGACCTCGACGCCATGACGCGCGGCTTCCAGCCGGGCGACCTGGTGATCGTCGCGGCGCGGCCGTCAATGGGGAAGACCAGCCTGGCGCTGAACGTCGCGCAGCACGTCGCGCTGCAGCAGGAGCACACGGTCGGCGTGTTCAGCCTCGAGATGTCGAAGGAGTCGCTCTTCCTGCGCCTGCTGACCTCCGAAGCGCAGGTCGACAGCCATCGGCTGATGAGCGGCGCGGTCGGGCAGCGGGACTACGGCCGCATCTCGCACGCGCTGGAAGTGCTGAACGCGATGCGGCTCTACATCGACGACACGGCCAATGTCGGCGTGCTCGAAATGCGCGCGAAGGCGCGGCGGCTCCAGGCCGAGCAGCGCGGCCTGAGCCTGCTCGTCGTCGACTACATCCAGCTGATGACCGCCCGCGGGCGCTACGAGAACCGGACGCTGGAGCTGGCGTCGATCTCGCGGTCGCTCAAGGGGCTCGCCAAAGAGCTGAACGTGCCGATCCTGGTGCTCTCGCAGTTGAGCCGCGCGCCCGAGTCGCGCGCCGACCACCGGCCGCAGCTGTCGGATCTGCGTGAGTCCGGCGCGCTGGAGCAGGATGCGGACGTCGTGATCATGATCTACCGCGAAGACGCCTACAACCGCGATCCGAACCATCCCGACGCCGGGACCGCCGAGCTGATCGTCGCCAAGCAGCGCAACGGCCCGACCGGCGTCGTGCGGCTCGCGTTCCTGCGCGAGCAGACGAGGTTTGCCAACCTCGCAAGCAATTCGTGATGTGCGATTGGTGATGTGCGATTGTCCATCCATGAAGCTCGAGACAGCGCGAAGGCACAATCACACATCACGAATCGCTAATCACACATGACTCGCAGCACCGTCGCGCGGGTCGACCTCGCGGCGCTCAAGTCGAACTTTCGCGCCATTCGCGAGTTCCTGGCACAGAGCGATAGTGAACCTCGCACCCTCGCACCTTCGGACGCACCTTCGCACCCTCGCACTGTCGCACGTCGCACCCCTGACGTGATCGCGGTCGTCAAAGCGAACGCCTACGGGCACGGGTCCGAGCGCGTCGGGGTCGCGCTCGAAGAGGCGGGCGCCACGATGCTCGCCTGCGCCGACATCGAGGAGGGGATCGTCCTGCGGCGCGCCGGCGTGACCAGGCCGATCCTGATCTTCGGCGCGCTCAGCGTGAGCAACCTCGACGGCCTGTTCGAGTACGGGCTGACGCCGACGATCTCGACGCCCTCGGCCGCGCGCGCCGTGCAGACGGCTGCCGCGCCCCGCGGCGTCGTCTGCGGGTATCACCTCAAGATCGACACCGGCATGCACCGGCTCGGCTTTCGGCATGACAACCTGCAGCGGACCCTGCCCGACGTGCTCGGCAGCCCGAACCTGCGCCTCGAGGCGGTCTATACGCACTTTGCCACGGCCGACGTGCCGGGACACCCGTTGTTCGACGATCAGCGCCTGCGGTTCGAACAGGCGCTCACCCAGATCGACGCACGCGTTCCGCGTCATGCCGCCAACAGCGCGGCGCTGCTGCGCGACTCGCGCGTCTGGTACGACATCGTCCGGCCGGGGCTTCTTCTGTATGGAATCGTGCCGCCGCCGCTCGGGTCGACGATACCGCTGCAACCCGTCATGTCGCTGACGAGCCGCGTCGTGGCGGTGAAGGGGCTGCGCCCGGGCGAATCGGTCGGCTACGGGGCGCGCTTTACGGCAGGCGCGCCGCGCACGATCGCCATCGTGCCCGCGGGCTATGCCGACGGCCTCGACCTGCGCCTGGAGCGCGGCGGGCACGTGCTGATTCGGGGGCGCCGGGTTCCCGTCGTGGGCGCCGTGTCGATGGACATGATCACGGTGGACATCACGGACCTCGAGGACGTGTCCCCGGGCGACGAGGTCGTGATCATGGGACGGCAGGGCCGCGAGTCGTGGCAGCAGATCGACGTGCGCGAGATGGCGGCCGCGATCGGCACGATTCCGTACGAGATCGTCTGCCGGATTGGTGCGCGGATAGAGAGACAATATGTCTAACTCCCAACTCCCCAATGTGCCAACTGCCAAGGTTTGGGAGTTGGCCGTTGGAGGTTGGGAGTTGGCGACGCGAGCATGAAAACACCGCGAGCTGTGTTCGTCTGCCAGGAGTGCGGCGCGCAGGCGCCGAAGTGGATGGGCCGCTGCACCGAGTGCGGCGCGTGGAACTCGCTGGTGGAGGAGCGGCCCGTGGACCCGGAGGTTGCGCCCGGCGCCAACCGGTACGCGCAGTTCGGCGCTGGCGGCTCGGCGAAGCTGTACGCGGAAGTCGACATCGCCGACGCCGTGCGGCTGTCGACCGGCATCGACGAGTTCGACCGCGTGCTCGGCGGCGGCGTCGTGCCGGGCTCGCTCGTGCTGCTCGGCGGCGAACCGGGCATCGGCAAGTCGACGCTGCTCCTCCAGGCGGCGGCGCATTTCGCGCGCGCGGTCGGTCCGGTCCTGTACGCGTCAGGCGAGGAGTCGGAGCACCAGATCAAGACCCGCGGCGATCGGCTGGGCATCGGCGACGCGCCGCTCTACCTGCTGTCGGAAACGTGCATCGAGCGGATCCTCGAGGAGATCGCCCGGCTCAAGCCGTCGCTTGTCGTCGTCGATTCCGTCCAGACGGTGTTCTCGATCAAGTTCCAGTCCGCGCCCGGCAGCATCGGCCAGGTGCGCGAGGCGGCGACGCAGTTTCTGTTCGCCGCCAAGGGCCAGAACATTCCCACCGTCCTCGTCGGCCACGTCACCAAGGACGGCAGCCTGGCGGGCCCCAAGGTCCTCGAGCACGTCGTCGATACGGTGCTCTATTTCGAAGGCGAGCGGCACCACGCCCACCGTGTCGTTCGAGCGGTGAAAAACCGATTCGGCGCGGTGAGCGAGCTCGGTGTGTTCGAGATGACCGGCACGGGCCTGCGGCCGGTGCCGAACCCATCGAAGCTGTTCCTCTCGGAGCGTGCGTCGGGGACGCCGGGATCGGCCGTGCTCTGCTGCGTGGAAGGGTCGCGGCCGATTCTGGTGGAGGTGCAGGCGCTCGTGAGCACCAGCACGTACGGCAACGCGCGGCGGATGGCGATCGGCCTCGATCAGAACCGCGTGTCGCTGCTGCTGGCGGTGCTCGAGAAGCGCGCGGGCCTGAACCTGGCCGGCGACGATGTCTACGTGAATATCGCTGGCGGGATGACGGTGGAGGAGCCTGCTGCCGACCTGAGTGTGGTGGCCGCGATCGCGTCGAGCGTCCGCAACCGCAGCCTCGCGCCTGCGACCGCCATCTTCGGCGAGGTCGGCCTGTCGGGCGAGATCCGCGCCATTCCACAGGCGGCACTGCGCATCCGCGAGGCGGCGCAGATGGGTTTCACGCGTATTGTCATGCCCGCCGCCAATGTCGATCGCGGCGATCCGTCTCTCACGACCACCGCTGGCTCGCCAAAGCCGCCGGGCGAAGGCGGCACCCTCGAACTGGTGGGGGTGCGGACCGTCGGGGAGGCGCTCGATTCGCTCATCACTTGATTTTCTGCGCGCGGGGCTCTAAGGTTGCCCCATTCATCACCGTTTCCGGGGGGCAATGATGGCCTGGTTCGCTGTCGCGCGCGCGGTATTCGTTGCTGCTGTCGGCTATTCGGCGTATCAGATAAACCCTCTGACCAGTGCCGGGGTGGTGCCGAACGTCCTGTTCGGCCTGGTGCTCGGGGCCCTCATCGTGGTCCTCGAGATCCGGCTCCGGAACGCCTCCGTTCCCCACATGCTGGGCGGCTTCCTCGGGGGCGCCGTCGGCCTCGGGGCCGCCAAGGTGCTGGGCGATGCGCTCTATTGGGCCAATCTCGGCGACGGCCGGGTCGTCTTTCTCCACACGCTGATCCTGCTCGCGCTGCCCTATCTCGGGCTGGTCATGGGGGCGCGGCGCGGCGAATGGCTGGAGCCCTCGAATCTGATCAGCCTGTTCCGGTCCGCCGGGCCACGGCGGCGCTACAAGGTGCTCGATACGAGCGTCATCATCGACGGCCGCATCGCCGACATCTGCGAGACCGGCTTCATGGACGGCACGCTCGTCATCCCGCAGTTCGTGCTGAAGGAGCTGCAGCTCGTGGCCGACTCGTCGGATTCGATGAAGCGCAACCGCGGGCGCCGCGGCCTCGACATCCTGCAGAAGATTCAGAAGATGTCGGGTCTCGACGTCATGGTGTCGGACCTCGACTTTCCCGACATCCGCGAAGTCGACCTGAAGCTCATCGAGCTTGCACGGACGCTGCAGGGGAAGATCGTCACCAACGACTTCAATCTGAACAAGGTGGCGCAGCTTCGCGGCGTCGAGGTGCTGAACATCAACGAGCTCGCCAACTCGCTCAAGCCGGTGGTGCTCCCGGGCGAGCTGATGAAGGTGTTCATCCTCAAGGAAGGCAAGGAGTACAACCAGGGCGTTGCGTATCTGGACGACGGGACGATGGTCGTCGTCGACAACGCGCGCAAGCTGATCGGCAAGACGATCGACGTCGTCGTCACGAGCGTGCTCCAGACGACGGCCGGCAAGATGATCTTCGGGCGTTACATCGATCCTGCCGCGGCGAGCCAGGTGGTGACCCCGCCGGCAGCGGCCATTGCCGAGGGACGGCCGCGGCCGCAGATCCCGCCGGGCGCGGCGGCCGCAGGGTTGGGGAAGTAACTCAAAACTCAAGACTCGAAACTCAAAAACTCGAACCCCGAGTTTTGAGTGAGTGTTGAGTTTTGCGTTTTGAGTTTTGCGTTTGGCGATCCCTCCGTACCATTGGTGGCGCACCGTCTTCTTTCTGATTCCCGCCATCAGCCTGTACACGATCGTCCTCGGTACGCTGTCGATCGCCTCCAGTCTGTTCGAGAAGCGCGGCTACTTCGCGCACGGGTGCGCCCGGATGTGGGCGAAGTTGATTCTCCTGACCACCGGGGTACGTGTCGATGTGCAGGGGCTTGACCGGCTGACGGCGCGGACGTATGTCTTCGTCGCGAACCATCAGAGCCACTACGACACCGCGATTCTCTTCGCCGTGCTGCCGTATCAGCTGCGCATCATTGCGAAACAGTCGCTCGGCCGCTTTCCTTTTCTCGGCTGGCATCTCCGCCGGACGGGGCATCTGCTGGTCGATCGTCGACGACCGGATCGGACGGCGATCTTCGACTGGGCCGCGCGACTCACCTCGCAGCAGCTGTCGCTGATCGTCTACCCCGAGGGCACCCGCAGCGCGGATGGCCGGGTGGGCCGGTTCAAGGGCGGGAGCTTTCACATCGCGCTCGAAGCCGGACTCCCGGTCGTTCCGCTGTCGGTGGTGGGCACGCGTCGGATCATGCAGAAAGGACGGCTGGCGGCACGGCCAGGCCGCGTGCGGCTCGTCGTGCACGAACCGATCGATACGTCCATGCTGGGCGGAACAGACCCGAAGACGTTTGGCGAACGCGTGCGCCAGATCATCGCACCTGAGGCAGAGTCCGATGTCGACGTTCACAGTCGCACCTGATCTCGCAGAGATCGTCCGTCCTGGCGTGCTGTGGCTGGAGGGCGCCACGGTCACCGAGGCCGACGCACGACTCGATGCGCCGCTGGCGGCGGCCGAGGCCGCCGTGCGTGCGCATCCGCCGGAGGAGATCGCCGCGGTCCGGACGATGTACAAGCGCGTCGGGATCGATCCGACGAAGCGCCGGCCGTCCTCCGAGGCGTTGCTGCGCCGGGTGCGCAAGGGCGAACCGCTGCCGCGCATCAACTCGATGGTCGACGTCTGCAACTGGTGTTCGCTCGAATTCCAGCTGCCGTACGGGCTCTATGACGCCGATCACATCGAAGGCGATGTCGTGCTGCGCCTCGGGCTGCCGGGCGAGGCCTACGCCGGGATTCGCAAGGACGAGGTGCACGTCGGCGGGCGCATCACGCTGGCCGATCGCGTCGGACCCTTTGGCAACCCCACGTCGGACTCCGTGCGGACGATGGTGACGACCGCAACGGCACGTGCGCTGGTGGTCGTCTTCGCGCCGACCGAGATCGAGCCGCGCCGGGTGGACCACGTGCTCGCCGTCACGGCCGAGCGGATGCAGATGTTCACCGGCGCCCGCGCACGTCCTCAACCGTAGCGACAATCGCATCGACAACCGCCGCCGGCGCGTCGAGCGGCAGCCAGTGGCCGCTGTGTTCGACGATGACGTGGCGTCCGCGGGAGGACCGCGCGGCGAGCGCCGCGTCGGCCTGCATCCGCCGTTCGCCGGCTGCGGCGGCGGTCAGCACGACGAGGGGCAGATCACCGTAATCGAGCGGAGCCTCTTGTGCCACCTGCGCTGCGCTTTCGCAGATCGCCTCGATCTGGCTGCCGAGCGCCTCGAAGAACCGCGGCTCGGTCCACATGCGGCGGAGCACGGCGCGCGCGTCAGGCGGGAGCTTGCTGACCGGCGCGAGGATGCCTTCGTCCTCCCGCCGCAGGCCGCCGCGGCTCACGACTCTCACAATCGCTCGCGCCGCACCGAGCGCGCCGCTGCTGACGAGCGCTGCCACGACTCGCGCGAGGCCGAGCCGCGCCGCGACGGCGCCATGGCCGCACAGCCGCACGCCCCGGGCGATGAGCCGCCGTCGTTCCTCCGACGGCTGCGCCCAGTCGTCCGGATGCGCCGGTTCGAGCAGCACGAGTCCCGCCGCCACGTCGGGATGACGCGCCGCGAGCAGGCGCATCACGAGCCCGCCGAACGAATGGCCGACGAGCACGCACGGCAGCGGGACTCGGGCGCGCCGGAGCAGCTCGTGGAGCTCGTCGGCGATGCGCCCCGCCGTTCGAGGCCGCGGACCCGGCTCGCTCCAGCCAAAGCCCGCGCGATCGTAGGCACACGCACGCGTGGCGGCCGCGACGCCCGGCAGCACCAGGCTCCAGCTCAGCGACGACGCGCCGAGCGCGGCGTCGAACACGACTGCGGGTCTTCCCTCGCCGAGGCAGCGCAGGTGCAGCCGGTGCGTTCCGAGATCGACGAGCCGTCCAGGAGGCGGCGGCACCATCGAGTCGATCTTCGCGCAAAGTACAATCTCTGCGGTGCATGTAACCGCCATCATCGCCGCCGGCGGGCGCGGCGCCCGGTTCGGCGGCGCGCGTCCCAAGCAGCTCCTGCGGCTTGGCGGACGGCCGATTCTCGAGCGCAGCGTCGAGGCGTTCCTTCGTCACCCGCGCATCACTGATCTGATCGTCGCCGTGCCCGCGGATGTAGCGGCGGAGCCGCCGGAGTACCTGCGCACCGCCGTGAAGCCGCTGACGGTGGTCGAAGGAGGCGCGCGGCGGCAAGACTCGGTGGCGCGCGCGTTCGCATGCCTGTCCGCCGCGACGGACATCGTGGTCGTGCACGATGCCGCCCGGCCGCTCGTCACCGACGCGGTGATCGCGCGCACACTCGACGCGGCGGCCGAAGACGGCGCGGCGATTGCGGCGCTGCCGGCCACCGACACCGTCAAGCGCGGGGACGAGCGCCGACTGATTGTCGGAACGGTCCCGCGCGGCGAGATCTATCTCGCGCAGACGCCGCAGGCCTTCCGGACCGCCGTGCTGCGCGAGGCGCTCGCACGCGGCGACCAGGAGGCCGACGCGACCGATGAAGCCGCGCTCGTCGAGCGGACCGGCCGTCCCGTGCGTCTCGTTGACGGCGACCCACGCAATGTGAAGATCACGACCGCCGACGATCTGGACCTGGCCGAGCGCCTGCTCGGCGAAGGCGTCGGCGGACCCGCCGTATCCCTCCTCCGCATCGGTACCGGATACGACCTGCACCGGCTCGTCGAAGGGCGGCTGCTGATTCTCGGCGGCGTCGTCATCCCCTTCGAGAAGGGGCTCGCGGGACATTCAGACGCCGATGCCGTGTGCCATGCGGTGACCGACGCCATTCTCGGCGCGGTGGCCGCGGGCGACATCGGGCGCCACTTCCCGGACACGGACCCGCGCTGGAAGGACGCCGACAGTCTGGCGCTGCTCGCGCACGCCGTCGACATGGTGAGCGCGGCCGGCTACGGGGTCGTCAACGTGGACGTCGTCGTCATCGCCGAACGGCCGAAGCTGGCGCCGCACGTCGATTCGATGCGTGCCAACCTGGCGCGCGTGCTGGGCATCACGCCCGCGCAGGTCGGCATCAAGGGCAAGACGAACGAAGGCGTCGGCTCGGTCGGCGCTGGCGAATCGATCGCCGTGCACGCCGTCGCACTGTTAAATGGGGTCGGAGGTCATTTTTCGAGGACAGTCGAATGACTTCTTCCCCGGTTTTGACTGTCCTCGAAAAATGACCTCCGACCCCATTATGCGTGTCCGCTTCGCCCCCAGCCCGACCGGTCACCTGCACGTGGGCAACGCGCGGACCGCGCTCTTCAATTGGCTGCTTGCGCGCGGCTCTGGCGGGACGTTCATCCTCCGCATCGAGGACACGGACGTCGAGCGGTCGACGCCCGAGTCGGAGCGCGCGATCATCGAGGATCTGCGCTGGCTCGGTCTCGACTGGGACGAGGGGATCGACAAGGGCGGCGACTGCGGGCCGTACCGGCAGTCGGAACGCCAGCACATCTATCGCGCGCACGCGGTGGAGCTGCTGTCGCGCGCCCAGGCCTATCGCTGCTTCTGTCTGCCGGAACAGCTCGAGATGGATCGCTACGCCGCGCTCCGCCAGGGGCAGCCGCCGAAATACGTCGGCCGGTGCCGCGCCATTCCGGAGGCGGAGGCCCGGGCCCGCGCCGAACGCGGCGAGCCGGCTGTGATCCGCTTTCGCGTTCCCGAGAATCGAGACGTGGTCTTCAATGATCTCGTCCGCGGCGAGGTGCGATTCAGCAGCGACGTCATCGGCGATCCCGTGCTGCTTCGCTCCGACGGCACCCCAGCGTACAACTACGCCGTCGTCATCGATGATGCGCTGATGGGCATCACGCATGTGATCCGGGGCGAGGATCACATCTCCAACACGCCGCGCCAGCTGCTGCTCTACGAGGCATTCGGATGGCCGCCGCCGGCGTTCGCGCACGTGTCACTCGTGCTCGGTCCGGATCACGGCGTGCTGTCGAAGCGGCACGGCGCCACCTCGGTCGCCGAGTTCCGAGCGCGCGGCTATCTCCCGGAGGCGCTCGCCAACTATCTGGCGCTCCTCGGTTGGTCGCCCGGCGAGGGCGACGAGCTGCTGCCGATCGCGGAACTGGCGCGTCGCTTCCGGCTCGAGGACGTGGGCCGCAGCGCCGGTGTGTTCGACGTCGAGAAGCTGGCGTGGGTCAACCGCCACTATCTGAAACTGGCCGCGCCTGATCGTCTCGCCCGTCTGGCCGTGCTGTACCTCCAGCACGCGGCATGGGTCTCCGAGCCGTCGGACGCCGCGCTGGCATTCCTCGCGCGGGTCGTTGCGCCTGCCGCCGGATCGGTGGATCGACTCGACCAGCTGCCGGGACGACTGCATTTTCTCTTCGACTACTCGGCGCCGCGCGCGCTGGCGAACGACGCTGTTCGCGGCGAAGCAGAGAGCGCCCGCGCCGTGATCTCCGCACTTGCCGACGAGCTCGCGTCGAGCCCGCCGCTCGTCGATCGCGAGACGTTTCGGGCGATGGTCGCCCGGCTGCGCGAGCGGACGGGGCAGAAAGGGAAGCCGCTGCTGCATCCGATCCGCCTTGCGTTGACCGGAGAGCCCGAAGGCCTCGAGCTCGATGCGGCGGTGCCCGCGATCGAGCTGGGCGCGCAGCTGGGCGCCGATGCCGGCATCCGGCGCATTCCGAGCGCGGCGGAGCGGGCGGCGGCCTTCCGCGCCGCGCTTGGCGCATGATCGTCTACGGCATCAACCCGGTGCTCGAGGTACTGCGCGCGGGACGTGTGCGGGAGCTGCGCGTCGGCGGCCGCGAGGGTGGACGGATACAGGAGGTCCTCGCGCTCGCCGGCGAGCACGGCGTTCGCGTCCGGCGTGTGCCACCGGAGGCGCTTGAACGCGATGCCCGTGGCGGCGTGCATCAGGGAGTCGTGGCCGTTGTCGAGGGCGCACGCGACTACTCCGTCGCTGAGCTGGTGCGCGGCGCGTCCGGTCCTCCGTTGCTCGTCGTGGTCGACGGCATCGAGGATCCTCACAACCTCGGCGCCATTCTGCGAACGGCCGACGCGGCCGGGGTCGACGGCGTGATCGTGCAGAGCCGCCGGTCGGCCGCGCTCGGCGGCGCCGCTGCGAAGGCGTCCGCAGGCGCGATCGCGCACGTGCGGCTGGCCACCGTCGTCAACATTGCGCGAACGCTGGATGAGCTGAAAGAGGCGGGCGTCTGGACCGTCGGATTGGCGGGAAATGCCGCCACGCCCTACGACGCCGTCGACTTTACGCTGCCGACCGCCATCGTGCTGGGCGCCGAAGGGGCCGGGCTTCGACGGCTCGTCCGGGAACGCTGCGACGTGCTGGCGGCGATTCCGATGCACGGGCACGTCGAGAGCCTAAACGTCTCGGTTGCGGCCGGCGTTACACTGTTTGAAGCGGTGCGCCAGCGGCGTGGCGGGGGCGCTGGATCGGCGTAGCCGTACCGGAAGAATACGGTCCAGCGTCTGAAACCGTCCGCAACTACGGCAGCGGCAACGGTTACGGCCAGACGAGCGGGACGTGCAGCCGCTTGTGGGGCTGGCACGGGAAGTGCTATTATTTACCCTTTGTCTGGCTGGCGTAGCTCAGTCCGGTAGAGCAGCTGATTTGTAATCAGCCGGTCGGGGGTTCAAATCCCTCCGCCAGCTCCACCGGCCTCTTCGCCGCGTCATTCAGGGTAGCGCCGAAAACACGGATTCCAAACGAAAACTGACGACAGCACGCAACAGCGAATTTCGAACAGCCGATTCGTCAGTTCGAGAATCCGTCATGGCATCGAGGCATTCAGGGGAGGTGGCGGAGCGGTCAATCGCAGCAGACTGTAAATCTGCCGCCCTAGTGGCTACGGAGGTTCGAACCCTCCCCTCCCCACCAACCTTCTTGCGCCGGCGCATTGGAGGGTTGGCGCCGGCTGGAGAAGGTTGGTGGGGAGGGGCTCCCCTTCTGTGTTTGCTGTGGCCGCCGTGCTGCGCGCGGCGGCGATTGATCGGGTGGGTGAGCGGCACGGGGCCTGCCTCGCCGAAGCGGCGAGCGCAGCGCGCGAGCCGCGAAGGCGGGAGTAACTCAGTGGTAGAGTCACAGCCTTCCAAGCTGTTGGTCGCGGGTTCGATCCCCGTCTCCCGCTCCAGACTCTTGATTGGGCCGATGTAGCTCAGTTGGCAGAGCGCGTCCTTGGTAAGGACGAGGTCACCGGTTCAATCCCGGTCATCGGCTCCAGTAGTAAACGACGCACGACTGATTCACTCGAGAGCGCACACTGATGGCGAAAGAGAAATTTGATCGTTCGAAGCCGCACGTCAACGTGGGGACGATCGGGCACATCGACCACGGCAAGACGACGCTGACGGCGGCGTTGACGAAGGTGTCGGCGGAGCAC
>JACPCS010000148.1 GCA_016184455.1 Acidobacteriota bacterium | reverse complement strand
TCCTGCTGCTCGCCGCGCAGATCACGCTTGGCGCGCTCACGGTGCTGAGCGGCAAACAGTACGTCATCAACTCCCTGCATGTCGTGACCGGCGCGTTCGCGCTCGGCACGTCGCTCGTGCTTACGCTCCGGGCCTATCGGCCCGGAGTCGGGATCCGGGATCCGGGGTCCGGGGTCCGAACCGTAGAACCCGAAGACCTCCGGATCCCGGGTCCCGGATCCCGGATCCCGGCCGCAAGGGGCGCCAGCGCATGAAACCGCACGCCGCGGCGGCATCGTCCGTTTCCACACCGGCCGCGTGGAGCGCCGCCGAGGGGCACCCTGCCTCGCGCGCCGCCGACTTCGTCGCGCTGATGATTCGTCGCGCTGATGAAGCCGCGGCTCAACATGCTGGTGCTCGTCACCACGCTGGCCGGTGTCTATCTCGCCGCGCCCGACGGCATCGCTGCCGACGTCGTCCTGCACACGCTCGTCGGCACGGCGCTCGTGGCGGGCGGCGCTGCCGCGCTCAATCAGGTGTGGGAGCGCGACCTCGACGCGCTGATGGCGCGGACGCGCAACCGGCCCGTGCCGAGCGGGCGGCTGGGCGTGGGTGAGAGTCTCGGGTTCGCGATCGTCGTGTCGGCGGCCGGGCTCCTGGAGCTGGCGATCGGCGTGAATCCGCTGTGCGCCTTCGTCGCTGCGCTGACGCTCGCCACCTACATGCTCGCCTACACGCCGCTCAAACGCCGGACGTCGCTGGCCACGCTCGTCGGCGCGGTGCCGGGCGCGCTGCCGCCGGTCATCGGCTGGACTGCGGCGGGCGAAGGCGTGACGCTGCCGGCACTCGTCCTCTTTGGGATCGTCTTCTTCTGGCAGATGCCGCACTTCCTCGCGGTCGCGTGGCTCTATCGCGACGAGTACGCGGCGGCTGGCATCCCTCTCCTCCCCGTCCTCGAGCCCGACGGCCGACGGACGGGGCGGCAGGCGCTGCTCTACGCGGCCGCGCTCTGGCCGGTGACGCTGCTGCCGACGCTGGTCGGTCTGGCCGGAGGGTTCTACATCGCCATCGCGACGCTGCTCGGCAGCGCCCTCGTGGCGCTCGCGGCGCGGTTCGCGCGCGAGCGGTCGACGGCGGCGGCGCGGCGGCTGTTCCTCTTTTCGATCCTGTACCTGCCGCTGCTCTGGGGCGCGCTCGTCGCCGATCGACTCTGGATCTAGGTGGGAATCGCCGATCTTCCGGCGCTGAATGCGGTCCTGAACGGCACCGCGGCGGCGTTTCTGGCCGCCGGCTACGTGCTGATCCGCCGCGGGCGGATCGAGCAGCACAAGCGGTGCATGCTTGCGGCGCTCGGCACGTCGGCGGCCTTTCTCGTCTCGTACGTCACCTACCACGCCAACGCCGGATCGCGTCCGTTTCCGGGCCAGGGCGCCGTCCGCGTCGTATACTTCGGCATCCTGATCACGCACGTGGTGCTCGCGGCGGCGATTCTCCCGCTGGCGCTCACGACCGCGGCGCGCGGCCTCGCGGCCAAGTACGACCGCCACGTCCGCATCGCCCGCTGGACGCTGCCGCTCTGGCTGTACGTGTCAGTCACGGGCGTCGTCATCTATCTGATGCTCTACCACTTCTATTGACGCATGGGGCGGCCGCGGAGCGCAGCGCTCGTCGTCGCACTCGTCGCCGCGCCGCTGACGCTGCTCGCGGTGCAGCCCGGCCCTGATCTGCTCGGCGAGATCGACGCGCTCGGCGGGATTCCGCCGCCGCCGCCGATGCTGATTCACCCACGCGCCTTCGCCGCCTACGGCGCGCTCATCACCGCGGTGACGCTCGCAACGCTCTATCTCTACCGCGGCCGCGCGTTCATCGTGTACTGGATCGGGAGCTGGCTGTTCTTCGCCGGATCGCTGGCGCTGCTGGCGCGCGGATACGGCGACCTGCGGGTCGGCAGCGTGATGCTCGGCCTCGCGCAGCTGCTCGGCGTCTGGGCGGCCGGCCTGCTGTGGCTCGCGGCCGCCGCGTTCCCGGACGAGCCGCTCCGGTGGAACGTGCCGATGAAGGTCGCCGCCGTGACGGCCGTCTGGTTTCTCGCGGCCCCCCTCGTCCTCCCGCTCGTCGCGGTGCTGGCGACCGGACCCGCTGCCGCAGCCGTGCTGCTCGGATGGGCTGGCATTCGGTACCTGCGGCTCGGGCTGCGAACGCGGTACGTCGGCGTCCTGGTCATCACCGCCGGCACGATCCTGCTCTGCGCCACGAACGCGGCCGCCGCGGCCGTATCGCTCAACCTGCTGTGGCAGCCGGAGGCGTTCAACGGTTTGCTCGCCGTGAACATCATCGTCAGCATGTTCGTCGCGCTGGCCATGCACGTGCTCGTCTTCGAGGACATGATGGAGGCGCTGCGGCGGGCGCACGGCGATCTGGCGCAGGCGCACCAGGAAGTCAAACGGCTGGCCATCACCGACCCGCTGACCGGCTGCCACAACCGCCGGTTCTTCGACGAGATCGAGCGGCGCGAAATCCAGCGCCACCGCCGGTACGGCGCGCCGCTGGCGGTCGTCTTCGTCGACGTCAATCATTTCAAGCGCCTCAACGACACCCGCGGCCACGACGTCGGCGATCAGGCGCTCAGGACGATCGGGGCGCTGCTGCGCCGCCACGTGCGCGAGTCGGACTACGTCATCCGGTGGGGCGGCGACGAATTCCTGCTGCTCCTGACGTGCGGACTGGCTGAGGCGGAACGGAAGGCGGACGAACTGGCCCGCGCGTTCGACCGCGAACGTCCGGCTGCGGGCCTGCCCGACGGCATCGGCTTGAGCATCGGCGTGGCGCCCGTGTCCGCCGAGGAGGAGAGCCTCACGCCGGCCATCCGGCTCGCCGACAGCCGCATGTACGAGAACAAGCTCAGGGAGCGCGGCGAACTAGAATAGAGGGCGACGCATGCGACGCCCCACGACCGCGGCCGCCCGGCCCTGGCAGGTCACGCTCATCCTGACCATCTTTGGAGTCGCCGTCGCCGCCGCCGCCGTTGCGGGCTGGTGGTACGCGCGCGAATCGACGCCGCACCAGGGCCCCATTCTCCTGATTTCCGTTGACGGCCTCCGCCCGGACGCCCTGCAGGCGTACGGCGGATCGGGCGCGGCTAAGCCGGGCCTCGACGCGCTCGCGACCGACGCCGTCGTCTTCGAGCACGCATACGCGCATTCGCCGTTGACGCTGCCGTCGCATGCGTCGATGCTCGTCGGGCAGCTGCCGTTCGAGCACGGCGTGCGCGACGAAGCGGGCTTCGCGCTCGATGACGAGGCGGAGTCGCTGCCGGAGCTGCTGCGCAGCCGCGGCTTCGAGACGGGCGCCGCGGTTTCGTCCTTCTTGCTGCGGCCCGAGTCGGGCGTCGCGCAGGGCTTCTCGTTCTTCGACGCCGAACTGCCGCAGGCCGAGGACGCCGACCAGATGCCGATTGTCGAACGCGACGGCGCGCTGACGACCGAAGCCGCGGAGCGGTGGCTGCGCGCCCGCCGCGGCAATCGCTTCTTCCTCTTCATCCAGGTCGAGGAGGACGCCGCCGACGAGACGGTCGCGCGCCTCACGGCCGAGCTCAAGGCGCGACAGCTCTACGATCAGGCGACCATCATCCTGACGGCGGATCACGCGGGCGCCAGCGCGCGTTCGCTCGAGGACGAGGTGCTCCACGTGCCGCTCCTCGTCAAACAGCCGGACGCGGAAGGCGCCGGCCGTCGCGTGGCGCTGCGCGTGCAGCACATCGATCTGCTGCCGACCATTCTCGACCTGGTGCGTGCGCCCATCCCCTCGGGACTGCGCGGGCGCTCCCTGCGCGCGATTCTCGACGGCGATCGGGAGTCGCTCGCCGATCCGCTCATCTACGCCGAGTCGCTGGCGCCGCGATTCCGGTTCGGCGGCTCAGGACGCGTCGCGCTCGCCGGTCCGGACGACAGGTACATCCGCGCCGACACCGAGGGACCGGACACCCCCGAGCCGATCGCTGCGGGCAACGGCGCGCTCGAACGGACCGACGCGATCGACCTTCCCGCCGAGCTCGATCGTTTGCTCGAGGGCCACGACGTGGCCGTACCGGACGCAATCGAGGCCGCCGCCGAAGATCGGTTCGCGATGCTCGGCTATCTCGGCGGATCGATGCTGGCCGGTCCCGGGGCGCCGCAGCTCGAGGGCGACGATGAGGCGTGGGTGGATGAGACCCAGCGCGCGGCGGCGATGCTCGCTGCACGGAAGGAGTACATCGCCGCCATCGGCCGGCTCCGCGACATCCTGCGGATCCACCCGCGGCTTCCGGTGATCCAGTACCAGCTTGCGATGCTCCTCGAGCGAGTCGGCCGGCGCGACGAGGCCGAGCGGATGCTTGGTGCGGCGGGTGCGCTCGAGCCCGACAATCCGTATGTGCCGATGGCGCTCGCCGAGCTGCGGCTGCGCGCCGGACGGCCCGACGGAGCGCGCGACGCAGCAGCGCTCGCGGTCGCGCTTGCCGAGCGGCATGACGCACGGGCGCGCGCGGCGGCGCACGAGGTGGCGGCGCTCGCCTCCCTCGCGCTCGACGACCCAGCCGCCTCGGAGATGCATGCCGACGCCGCCGAGCGCGACGACCCGCGTGTGCCGATGCGCGCGTTCGTGCGCGGCCGGCTCCTCTCTGCAGAGGGGCGGTACGAAGACGCGCGGGAGGCCTTCGAGGAGGCCGTCGAGCGGCTGAAGGAGCACGGCGGGGCGCTCGAGGAGCTGCACCGGAACCTCGGCGAGACGCTGGCACGGCTCGAGCAGTTCGATGCCGCCGAGGAGCAGTTCCGGGCCGAGCTGCGCGTGTTCCCCCGGAGCATCCGCGCCTATTCGAGCCTCGCGCTCCTCCATCGCGCGTCCAACCGGACCGCCGCGCTCGAGGAGACGCTCGATGCGATGGTCGAGGCGACTCGGAGCCCTGAGGGCTACGAGACCGCCGCGCGGCTGTGGACGATCATCCGCGAGCCCGCCAAGGCCGCCGAGCTCAGAGCCGAAGCGCGGACACGGTTTCGGCGGTAGCGGCAGGGGGGCGATCGCGTTCGTTGGTCGGTGCGATCCCCCTTCGATAGTCGGTGCGATCCCCCTTCGGATAGTCGGTGCGATCCCCCTTCGATAGTCGGTGCGATCCCCCTTCGATAGTCGGTGTGCGATCCCCCTTCGATAGTCGGTGCGATCCCCTTCGGTGGTCGGGGCGAACTCCCTTCAATCGTCAGTGCGATCGCCCTCCGATCGTCGGTGCGATCCCGCTCATGTTGATCCGTGCGGTGACCAGTCGGACCTACCGCGAAGGTATGTAATGAGCCTGTTCAGTGCCGGATACAGCCGCCTCGCCAGCCCGTCTATTCCCGCCGATTCTTCGGGCGCGAAATAGCCTTTCAGTCTCGCGCTGCGGAGGGAATCCTGAAGCTCATTGAGCGATCGTCGGGAGAACTCCAGAAAGCGTGCGAATTCACGGTGCGAAGTACACCCGAACCCTTCCGCGATGTTGCGACAGACCGAGTCAATCGCGTCCTCGGCCTGCGATCGGTGGCGTAGGTCACTTCGGAATGGGTCGCGACGTGTCAACGCAAAGACCTCGACCCGCAGTGCATCCGCAAGCTGCCAGCACACAAGCTGGGTGTAATGCCTCGCGCCAGCCATTCGGGCGGCAGTCAGCAGAGCCTATGCCACCGAATCTCTGAGAAAAATTCGCGATTCGTGCGTCCAGGACGACGGAATTGCCGAAGCAGAGCCGGGACGGCGTGGCAAATCTTGCCAACCTCGCATCGGACCCGCGTCAGACGGATCGCACCGACGACCGTCAGAAGGATTGCACCGACCCGCGTCAGAGGAATCGCACCGACCAGCCTTAGTGGCTCGCACCGACCCGCGCCAGACGGATCGCACCGACGACCGTCAGAGGGATTGCACCGACCCGCGTCAGAGGAATCGCACCGACCAGCCTTAGTGGCTCGCACCGACCCGCGTCAGAGAAATCGCACCGACGACCGTCAGAGAGATTGCACCGACCCGCATCAGACGGATCGCACCGACCCCCTCGCCGGGTGTGCCGCGACGATCGCCAGGCCCACGCCGCTCCAGAACAGGTTCCGCACCTTCCGGACGACGGCGAGCGCGACGCCGGCCGCGGTGGAGACCGCGAGCGCCGGCGCGACCGCGCCCGAGAGCGCCTCGTCGACGCCGATCCGGAACGGCACGAACTTGAACGCCACTGTCACCACGCGGTTGAGGCCCTCGAAGGCGATTGCCTGCGTGAACGACGGGGCGAGGTCGGGCACCAGCCACTGCAGCGTGAGCCACACCTCGATCACCCCCAGGACGTGGAACACCATCTCCAGGCCGAAGGCGCGCCGGAGACGGGCGGCATTCCGCGTCGACGCCCCGAGCACCGCGACCCGCAGCTCCGCGAGCCGGGCGCGCCACGGGGGGCGCGGGCCGCGCCGCTCGTCCCACGTGCCTCGCAGCAGGCGCAGCGACACGACGGCCGCACCCAGGACGGCCGCCAGCGCGCCCGCCATCTCCCAGCGCCAGGACGAGGGAAGCGGCACGGTGGCCAGGACGACGCCGACCGCGACCGTCAGCATCGCCAGGATCGAGGCGGCGTAGATCAGATTCTCAGTCGCGAGCGACGCGACCGAATCGCGCGTCGCCAGATGGTGGCGGGTCAGAAAGATCTTGGTGGGCTCGCTCGCGAGCAGCCCCAGCGGCGTGACGCTGCCGACGGCATCGCCCGCGAGAAACGCGCTGAACGCGCGCAGATAGGTGAGCCGCGCGTCCGCCGGCATGCACAGCCGCCAGCAGGCGGCGCGCACCATGAAGCGCAGGCCGGCGAGCGCCAGAATGACCGCGAGTCCCCAGCCGACCCGCTGCACGCCGTCGCCGATCTCGCCGACGCCGGCGCGCCCCACCACGTAGGCGAAGAGCGCCGCGCCCGCGATGGTAAACGCGACCGTCTGGACGTGGCGGCTCACACGTGGCGGCGCGCTTCGACCTGCTTCAGGGTCTCTTCAATCAGCCCTTCGTTGTCTTCTTTCGAGACCTGCCGCCGCAGGATTTTCGAGGCAATGGCGACGGAGAGATCGACCGCCTCCTGGCGGATCTGCTGCACGGCGCGCGAGGTCTCCAGCTGGATCTGCCGCTCGGCGTTCTTGACGATGGCGGCGGCCTCGGCGCGCGCCTTCTGCTTCAGCTCTTCCCGCAGCGCCTCGGCGTCCGACCGGCTGCGCGACACGATCGTCTCGGCCTCGGCGCGGGCGTTGGCCATCATCTGCGTCGATTCCCGCTGCAGCCGCTCGAGCTCCCGCTGCGCGCGCTGCGCGTCCTCGAGCGACCTGGCGATCGTCGCCTGCCGACGGTCGAGCGCCTCCATCAGCGGCCGCCACGCGAAGCGCGCGAGCAGCCCCACGAGCACGAGGAACGTCAGGATCGTCCAGATGAAGAGGCCCGGATCGGGCTGGACCAGCGGATTCATGACTACTTCAGCAGCACGATCAGCAGCGCAAACACTTCAGCGAGAATCGCGACGCCTTCGAGCAGGAACAGCGGCAGGTTCACCGCGCCCGTCAACTGGGCGAAAGCGCTCGGCTGCCGCGCGATCCCCTCCGCGAGCCCGGCGGCCAACCGCCCGATGCCGAGACCCGCGCCGATCACAGCCAGGCCAAGGCCGATACCGGCACCCATGTATGCAAGCGCAAAACCTTCCATGCGTCGTTTCCTCCGTCGTCGGTGGTGGCTCAGTGATGAGCGTGTATGGCCATGCCGATGAACACGGCCGTCAAGAGCGTGAAGACGTAGGCCTGGACCAGGACCACGATAATCTCGAGCGCCGTGATGGCGACCGCCAGCGGCACTGAGAACGCGGCGCCGACCCCGATGCCAACGTACGACCCCGCCATCTCCGCGAAGATGAACACGAACGACAGGATCGCCAGAATCGCGATGTGGCCGCCGGTCATGTTCGCCGCGAGTCGCATGGTGAGCGCAAACGGACGCACCAGCATGCCCAGGATCTCGATCGGGATGAGCGCGACTGCCAGGAACGGCGATACGCCGTGCGGGACGAGGTTCTTCCAGTGCTGCACCGCGCCGTGCGCCTTCGACCCGGCGACGATGATCGCGAAGAACGTGACCACGGCGAGCGCCGCCGTCACGTTGAAGTTCGACGTGGCGGTCGATCCGCCGTGCAGCAGCCGGGCGAAGAACGACTCCTCACCCGCGTGAAGGACCCAGTGGTCCAGCAGTCCGAGCACCTCGAAGACCGGGATGAGCCCGATCGCGTTGGCCGTCAGGATGAAGACGAAGAACGTCATCACGAGCGGCATCCACGTCGGCGCCCACGTGTCGCCCACGCTCGGCCGGACGACGTTGTCGCGAATGAACTCGACGACCGCCTCGAGCGCATTCATGAACCCCGAGGGCACGAGGCGGTCCTGCCGGAGGTAGCGCCGCACCGCGATCGTGACCGCCGCGAAGACGAGCGCCGCGACGACCCACAGCATGAAGACGTGCTTGGTGACCGACAGATCGATGCCCGCGATGGTGGGCAGATGAATGAGGGGATGATCGATCGGGCTGTTGGCGACGTGCTCGATGATGACGGCGCCGGCGTTGAATCCTTCGGCCGCGGCTTCCCCCGCGTGCTCCTGAACCTGCTCGATCTGCACGAACGTCGTGTCCTATTGGCGGGTACCCGCGAAGAAGCGCTGCAGCCAGAGCGCCTCGACGAGGTGCAACCCGATGAAATACGTGGTGAAGCTGATGACGAACGGCAGCGGCCGCACCGCGAGCACTTTCAGCACCACCGTCACATACGCCCCGAAGAACACCAGCTTCGCGCCGAACGCGCCGATCATCAGCGGCGTCAGCGCCTCCGGCCGCGCGGCCCAAGTTCGCACGACGAGGGCCGCCGTCGCCATCGCACCGACGAGCGGCGCCAGCATCCCGAGCAGCACTTCGCGGTCGCTCTCGACGCCCGGCGCGGCGGCGATGATGCCCGACGAGGCGAGCGCCGCGGCGCCCACCCACCAGATCGGCTTCATGATCGCCAGAGCGTCTTCGCCAGCTCGTAGAAGCCGACGATGAGCCCGAGGAGCAAGCCCCCGAGCAGGAACCACGGCGAGGTGCCGCGCCACTCGTCGATCGCGTACCCGATGCCGCCCAGCAGGACGATGGCGCCGATCAGCGTGTAGCTGACCATCGCCGCCGGCCCCGACCGGCTGATCGTCGTCTGGAGCGCCTTCAGGCTGCGGGCCGAAATGAGGCTGCGTGACGGCTCTCCACGCCGCTCTTGCCTGGACCCAAACAAACAATCAATCGTAGCAGACGTGGATTGACAGTGGCAATGCGCGGGGGACTATACTCCGGCTCCTGAGCACTATGCGCGCACCGTGGAACGTGCCCCTCGCGCTTCTTGCGGCTCTGGCGGCGTGCGCCGTGTTCGGCGCGCGCGGCCTGGCCGCGCAGGCGGGCCTCCGCGAGCGGACGATCTTCGTCAGCGCGCTCGACGCGCGCGGCAATCCGGTCGAGGGTCTCGGCAACGCCGACTTCGTCATCACCGAGGACGGCCGGCCGCGCGAGGTGCTCCGCGTCTCGCCCGCGACCGAGGCGATCGACATCGCGCTGCTCGTCGACACCAGTGCGTCGGCGGAGCGCGCCGTTTCGTCCATGCGCGACGGCGTGCGGCGGTTCGTGGCGCAGATGGCGGTCGGCAACCAGCTTGCGCTCATCGGCCTGGCCGACCGGCCGACGATTCTGGTCGATTACACGTCGAGCCAGGAACGGCTGACGCAGGGCACGGGCCGGCTCTTCGCGATGAACGGGAGCGGCATGACGCTGCTCGACGCCATCGTGGAGGTCTCGGGGGGCCTGCGGCGCCGCGAGACGCCCCGCGCGGTGATCGTCGCGGTCATCACCAACGGGGTCGAGTTCACCAACCGCTACGCCCGCGACGTCATCGCGGCCGTCAGGGGCGCCGGCGCGGCGCTCCACGCGATCGTCGTCGGCCAGCTGCCGGTCGGCACGACCGAGGAGCGCGAACGGGCCATCACGCTGGACTCGGGCACGCGCGAGACCGGCGGCCAGCACGTCACGCTGCTGGCCGAAACCGCCATCGAGCAGGCACTGCTGAGGCTTGCGCGGGAGCTGACCTCCCAGTACAAGGTGGTCTACGGGCGGCCCGAATCGCTCATTCCGCCGGATAGAATTGAGGTACGGCCGGCGCGCCCGGGCATCACGATGCGCGGGACGCCGATGCGCGGACAGGCAGGAGCGTGAACGTGAGGCGAGTGGTTCTGAGCACGATCGGCCTTCTGGTGGCGTCGCTGGCGGCGCCTGTGCCGTCCGACGCCCAGCGGCCGCAGTTCCGCTCCACCATCGATATCGTCTCGCTGAACATCACGGTCGTCGACGGCGCGAGCCGCTATCTCACCGACCTGGAGCAGGCCGATTTCTCGGTCTTCGAGGACGGCGTCAAGCAGGACATCATCTTCTTCACGCGGCGTCCGCAGCCGATCGCGCTGTCGCTGCTGCTCGACAGCAGTGCCAGCATGGAGGACAAGCTGCAGCTGCTGCAGGCGGCCGCGACGAACTTCGTCAAGCGGCTCAAGTCGAACGATCTGGCGCAGGTCATCGACTTCGACAGCCGCGTGTCGATCCGCCAGGGCTTCACGTCGAACCAGGCGGAGCTGCAGAACGCGATCCTGCAGACCGTGGCCGGCGGGTCGACCTCGCTCCACAACGCGATCTACGTCTCGCTGAAAGAGCTCGGCAAGATCAAGGCGCAGAACGAGGAAGACGTCCGCCGTCAGGCGCTCATCGTCTTCTCGGACGGGGAGGACACCTCCAGCCTCGTGTCGTTCGAGGAAGTCCTCGAGCTGGCCAAGCGGTCCGAGACGGCCATCTATACGATTGCGCTCCGCGGGAACGACTCGAGTTCGCGCGGCTTCCGTGAGGCCGAGTTCGTCATGCGCCAGCTCGCGCAGGAGACCGGCGGACGGGCGTTCTTCCCGGCCCGCATCGAGGATCTCAACGGCGTCTACAGCCAGATTGCCGACGAGCTCGCGAGCCAGTACACGCTCGGGTATACGTCGAAGAATCCGCGCACCGATGGCGCCTTCCGGCGCATCGTCGTGCAGGTGGCGCGGCAGAATGCGACCGCGCGCACCAAGCGGGGCTACTACGCCCCGGGGCGTTGAACCTCCTCCCTCTCGTCCTGTACGCCGCCGCCGGCATCGCCCATGCCGTGCACTTCGCGCGCCGCCAGCCGCAGGTGGGCCGCGCCGCCACCACGCTGCTGATTCTCGCGGCGCTCAGCCACACGTTCGTGATCGGCATGCAGACGATGGAGGTGCGGCACGTGCCGTTCGCGAACCCGTCGAATGCGGTGTCCACGTTCGTCTGGCTGTTCGCGTTGTCGTACCTCTATGTGGAGATCACCACGGACGAGCGGGCGATGGGCGTCTTCATCGTCCCGATGCTCGTCGGCCTCCAGCTGATTCCAGCGCTGTCGCCGGGGGTCGAACGGATCGATCCCGTGTTCGACAGCCCGGCGTTCTGGGTGCACGTCTCGTCGCTCCTGTTCGCCTACGCCAGCTTCGGCCTCGCAGGCGTGCTGGGCCTCACCTACGTGGTCCAGTTCAAGGAGATCAAGAAGAAGCACCTTGGCTACTTCTACACGCGGCTCCCGTCGCTCCAGACGCTCGACGTGATGAACGCGCGCGCGGTGGCGATCGGCTGGCTGTTCCTGACGCTGGGGGTCGTGGTGGGCGCCATCTGGACGGCGCAGGCGCGCGCCGCGCTGCCGGATGACCCGAACCTGCGGGCCATGGCGCTCAACGACCCGAAGATTTTCGTTGCGGTCCTTACCTGGGCGGTCTATTCCTTCGCGCTCTTCGCGCGGCGGACGATGGGGTGGAGCGGGCGGCGGGCGGCGTGGCTCTCCGCGGTCGGCTTCGCGATCGTGCTGCTCAACTTCCTGCCGATCAACTACTTCGTGACGACGAGCCACACGTTCTAATGAGCGCCTTCAGAACACTCCCAACTCCCACAACGCCAACTCCCAATGTGGGAAGTTGTGCCCCTCGGCGTGGCTCGGGGCATCCCGAGCCCTGGTCGAGGGATGGAGTTGGGCGTTGGAATTGACGTGCATTTGTTCCTCCTGGGCGTGAGTCACCGGACGGCGTCTGTCGACCTGCGCGAGCGGCTCGACTTCTCGAGCCGCGACGTTGGCGCCGCCGTGGAGGCACTGGCGGCGCGCTCGTCGGCCGCGGAGTCGGTCGTCCTCTCGACGTGCAACCGCTCGGAGATCTACGTCGCGACCGCGGACCCGGCGCGCGCTCGTGAAGAGCTCGTCGCGTTCCTGAGCAACTACCACCAGCTGCCGCCCGACGTGTTCCTGCCGCACCTCTTCACCTACGACGATGCGGCAGCGGCGCATCATCTCTTTCGCGTGGCGGCCGGCCTCGACTCGCTCGTGGTGGGCGAGCCGCAGGTCCTCGGGCAGGTGAAGGAGGCGTTTCAGGCGGCGGCCGCGCGCCACTGCACCGGCCCGCTGCTGAACAAGACGTTCCACTTGGCGTTCGGCGTCGGCAAGCGCGTGCGGAACGAGACCGCGCTCGGCGAGGGCGCCGTGTCGGTGAGCTTTGCCGCCGTGTCGCTGGCGCGGAAGATCTTCGGCAAACTGCACGGCCGTCGCGTGCTCGTCGTCGGTGCCGGCGAGATCAGCGCGCTCACCGCGCAGCACCTGCGAAGCCATGGCGTCGCCGAGATCGTCATCACGAGCCGGACCGCGGCCCATGCGGAGGCGCTCGCCGCCGAGGTGAGCGGGCGCGCCGTCCCGTGGAGCGAGATGACCGCCGGCATCTCCCGCGCCGACATCGTCATCACCGCCACGGGATCGCAGCGGCCGATCATTACCCGCGCGGCCGTGGCGGCTGCCACCGGCCGGCGCCGGCCCGACCCGCTGTTCATCATCGACATCGCGGTGCCGCGCGACGTCGATCCTTCAGTGGCGGAGATCGAGCAGGTCTTTCTCTACAACGTGGACGACCTGCAGAACATCGTCCAGGAGAATCTGGCGCGCCGCGGCGCCGAGATCGCGCGTGCGGAGGCGATCGTCGCCGACGAGCTCGCCCGGTTCACCGCATGGCAGCGATCGCGCCGCGCGATTCCCACCGTGGTGGCGCTCCGCCAGCGGTTCGACGAGATCCGCCGCGCCGAGCTGGAGCGGCTCGACGGCCGATTCGCGGGCCTGCCGCCCGAGGCGCGCGCCCGCGTCGACGAGGTGACGCGGCTCATCGTCGAGAAGCTCCTGCTCGAGCCGACCGAGCAGCTCAAGGCGCTCCCGGACGAGGAGACGCAGGGAATCTACACCGAAGCGGTGAATCGCCTGTTCCGGCTCGGTGACGCACCGGCCGACGCGGCCGAGAACGACACCGCGCCGCTCAGGAATCCCCGCTCGCGCGACGACTAGCCCGATGACGACGCTCAGGGTTGGGACCCGCGGCAGCCAGTTGGCGCTCTTCCAGGCGAACGCGGTCGCGGACCTCCTGCGCAACCAGGCCGACGTCGCATGCGAGATCGTCGTCATCAAGACGTCGGGCGATCGGCTCGCGGAAGCCCCCCTCTCGCAGATTGGCGGCAAGCGCCTCTTCGTCAAGGAGATCGAGGACGCACTGCTGACCGGGTCGATCGATCTGGCCGTGCACAGCAGCAAGGACATGTCCGCGGAGCTGCCTTCAGGACTGGCCATCGGCGCCGTGCTGCCGCGCGAGGACGCGCGCGACGCGGTAGTGCTTCCAGCAGGCCCCAGGCCCCAGGCCTCAGGCCTCAGAGGCCTCAGTCTCCAGGACGTCGCGCGGGCGCTCGGCGAAACGCCGCGCATCGGCACCAGCAGCGTCCGTCGCACGGCGCAGCTCGCCCGCCTGTTTCCGGGCGCGCGGTTCGGGGCGATCCGCGGCAATCTGGACACCAGGCTGCGCACACTGGACGAGGGCGGCTTCGATGCGCTCGTGCTTGCAGCAGCAGGGCTCAATCGGCTCGCGCGCGGCCATCGGATCTCCGCGGTGCTGCCATCGGACGCGTGCGTCCCAGCCCCCGGACAGGGCATTATCGCCGTCGAGATCAGGAGCGACGACGCGGCCGTGCGGCGCCCCCTCGAGGGGATCGGCGATCGGACAGCGGCGGCAGCGCTCACCGCCGAGCGGACCGTTGTCACACACCTCGGTGGCGGCTGCCAGATGCCCCTTGGCGCCTACGCCGCGCCGTCTGGCGACGAGCTGAGGCTGACCGCCATCGTCGTGTCGCTGGACGGCACGCGCGCCGCGCGCGCGGAGGCAACCGGTCCGGTGTCCGATCCCGAGGGCGTCGGTCGACGCGCGGCCGAGCGGCTGATCGCGAACGGCGCTGCCGACATCCTCGCCGAAGTCGAACGGGTGCGCGCTGCGGTGGAGGGGCTCCAGCCGTGAAGCAGTCCGCCGTCTTCTTCATCGGCACAGGCCCCGGCGATCCGCGCCTCATCACGGTGTACGGCCTCGACTGCCTCCGCACCGCAGACGTCGTCGTCTACGACCATCTCGTACCGCGGCGGCTGCTGTCGTACGCGAGGCCGGACGCCGAGCTGATCGACGTCGGTCCGGCGGCGCCGCAGGCGATGGCGCAGGAGGCGATCAGCTACCTCCTCGCCGAGAAGGCGCGCGAAGGCAAAGTGGTCGCCCGTCTGAAGTGGGGCGATCCGTTCGTCTTCGATCGCGGCGGCGAAGAGGCGCTGTTTCTGCACGAGCAGCACGTGCCGTTCGAGGTCGTGCCGGGCGTTCCGGCCGGGACGGGCGTCCCCGCGTACGCGGGCGTGCCCGTGAGCTATCCAGGCGCCGGCGACACGATCACGCTGGTCCGCGGGTACGAGGACGAGCACCGCACGCCTCCGGAAGTCGATTGGGCGAGCCTGATGCGCCTCGATGGCACGGTCGTCTGTTATGCCGGAGCCTACCAGTTGCCGCGCATTCTCGACGCGCTTCGCGCCGCGGGCTGGCCGGCCGACACGCAGGCGGCCGTGATCTACAACGGCACGCTGCCGAATCAGGAGACGCTCTCCGGTACGATCGCCGAGCTGGCGACTATGGTCCACGACAGCCGCCGCCGCGCGCCCGCCATACTTGTCGTCGGCCGGGTCGCCGGCCTCCGCGAGCATCTGCGGTGGTACGACGTGCGGCCGCTCTTCGGCCGGCGCGTGCTCGTCACCAGACCTCCCGAACAGGCCGGCGAGCTCGTCGACCGGCTGACGGCGCTCGGCGCGGAGGCGATCGAGGCGCCGGTGATCCGCATCGCGCCGCCAGAGGACCGCGGCCCGCTGCTGGCCGCTGCCGCCACGCCCGCGGCGTTCGACTGGATCGTCTTCACGAGCGCGAACGCGGTGGATGCCTTCATGCAGGCGCTCGTCGAGGGCGGCCGCGACGTCCGCATCCTCCACGGGCCGAAGCTCTGTGCGGTGGGGCCGGGCACGGCCGATCGGCTGGCGCACTACGGGATCAAGGTCGATCGCATCCCCGACGAGTTCCGCGCCGAGGGCGTGGTCAAAGCGATCGCGGGGGGCGGCCGCGTCGACGGTCTGCGCGTGCTGCTCCCGCGCGCCGATATCGGCCGCGAGGTGATTGCCGGCGAGCTGCGGCGCGGCGGCGCGATCGTCAGCGACGTCGTGGCGTACCGCACGGTCATCGAGGACCGGCTGCCGGAGCGCGACCCGGACGTGTACGGCATGCTCCTGCAGGGCCGGATCGACGTCGTGACATTTACGAGCGGGTCGGCGGTGCGCGGGTTCGCCCGCATCTTCGGCGCCGAACAGGCGACCGATCTGCTGAAGCAGACGGTGGTGGCGGTGATCGGGCCGACCACGGGTGAGGCGGCGCGGCAGCTCGGGATCCCCGTGGCGGTGCAGCCGACGACCTCGACGATTCCCGCGCTGGTCGACGCCATCGTCGCGCACTACGCGTCTGCCAAGAACACACAGTAAGATCGCCCTCATGGCCGTGAACACCGCCGCCCGTCTCGCGCTCACTCGCCGCCCGCGGCGCCTGCGCCGCACGGAGGCGATTCGCAGCCTGGTACGTGAAACGCACCTGCGACCCGACTGCTTCATTTATCCGCTCTTCGTCTGCGACGGCAGCAGCGTCCGCCGCGACATTCGATCGATGCCCGGCGTGCAGCAGCTCTCGGTCGACGAAGCCGTACAGGAAGCCGTGGCAGCGCGGGACGACGGGGTTCCCGGCGTGCTGCTCTTCGGGCTGCCGCCGTCGAAGGACGCCACCGGAACGCTCGCCGCGGATCCGGAAGCGCCGGTGCAAAGCGCGGTCCGTGAGATGAAGCGCGCGGCCCCGGACCTGGTCGTGATCACGGACGTCTGCCTGTGCGAGTACACGTCGCACGGCCACTGCGGGATCCTCGACGGCGAGGAGATCGCCAACGACGTGACCGTCGCGCACCTGGTGCAGGTGGCGCTCTCGCACGCGGTCGCCGGTGCCGACTTCGTGGCACCCTCCGACATGATGGACGGCCGGGTCGCCGCGATCCGGCAGGCGCTCGACGAGCGCGGCTTCGAGCGCGTCGGCATCGTGTCGTATGCCGCGAAATACTGTTCGGCGTTCTACGGCCCGTTCAGGGAGGCGGCGGATTCGGCGCCGCAGTTCGGCGACCGGCGCAGCCATCAGATGGATCCGGCCAACGTGGACGAGGCGCTCCGCGAGGTCGAGACGGACCTCGCCGAGGGCGCCGACATCGTCATGGTCAAGCCGGCGCTCACCTATCTCGACGTGATCACAAAGGTCAAGCAGCGCTTCCAGCAGCCGACCGCCGCCTATCACGTGAGCGGCGAATACGCGATGCTCAAGGCCGCCGCGGCCAACGGCTGGATCGACGAGCGGCGCGCGATGATGGAGACGCTCACGGCGATCCGCCGCGCCGGCGCGGACATCATCATCACGTACTACGCCCGCGAGGCCGCCCGCCTCCTCGCCGCTCGATGAAGCGTCCCGTTCGGAGCCGCAAGCTCTTCGAGCGCGCCAGGCAGATTCTGCCCGGCGGGGTGGACAGTCCCGTGCGCGCGTTTCAGGCCGTGGGCGGGGTTCCGCATTTCATCCGCCGCGCCTCGGGCGCCACCATCGAAGATGTCGATGGCAACCGTTTCATCGACTACGTGATGTCGTGGGGGCCGCTCCTCCACGGCCACGCGCCGCGCGGCCTCGTGCGTGCGGTGGCGGCGGCGGCCCGCCTCGGGACGAGCTTCGGCGCACCGACCGCGCTCGAGCTCGACCTCGGCGAGCGCGTGCGCGCGCTGATGCCCTCGATGGAGCGCATCCGGTTCGTCAGCTCCGGCACGGAAGCGACGATGAGCGCCGTGCGCGTCGCGCGCGCCTGCACGCGCCGCGACAAGATCGTGAAGTTCGCCGGCTGCTATCACGGCCACGGCGACGGGTTTCTCGTCAAGGCCGGCTCCGGCGCGACGACGCTCGGCGTGCCGACCAGCCCGGGCGTGCCCGCGCCGGTCGCAGCGGATACGCTGCTGGCGCGCTACAACGACATCCGCTCGGTCGAGGCGCTCTTCGAGGCGCATCCCGGCACGATCGCGGCCGTCGTCGTCGAACCGATCGCCGGCAACATGGGCGTGGTGGCTCCTGCCGACGGCTTTCTGCAGGGGCTCCGTGCGCTCGCCACGCGCCACGGCGCGCTGCTGATCTTCGATGAAGTGATCTCGGGCTTTCGCGCCTCGGCGGGCGGGGCGCAGGGGATTTTCGGCGTCACGCCCGACCTGACGTGCCTCGGCAAGATCATCGGCGGCGGCTTTCCGGTGGGGGCCTACGGAGGCCGCGCCGACATCATGGATCTGGTCGCGCCGGCAGGGCCTGTCTATCAAGCCGGGACGCTCTCCGGGAATCCCGTGGCGATGACCGCCGGACTCTGGGCGCTGGCGCGCCTGGCTCCGGCGCTCTATCGCGACCTCGCGCGCCGCGGCGCGATGCTGGCTCTGGGGCTGGCGCAGGCGGCACGGGCAGAGGGCGTCCGCCTGCAGGTCAACGCGTTCGGATCGGTGCTCACGCCGTTCTTCACCGACGTGCCGGTGCGCGACTACGACTCCGCTCTGACGGCCAACACGGGCGCGTATGCGACGTTCTTCCACGGGATGCTCGCGCGCGGCGTCTATGCGCCGCCCTCGCAGTTCGAGGCATGGTTCCTCTCGGCCGCGCACACCGACCGACACGTGCAGCAGACCATCCGCGCGGCGCGGGGCGCGATGAAAGAAGTGGCCCGGGTCATCTGACGCGGTGACGAGCGGCCTCTGGCACGGCGTCGGCGCGTACGTGCTGTGGGGCGTGCTCGCCGTCTACTGGAAGCTGCTGGCCCACGTGCCGGCGGTCCAGATCGTCGCGCACCGGGTACTGGTCCAACGGACGGCATGATGTTCGAGACCGGGGTCGTGGTGCCGGTCGCGTTGATCTATCTCGCCGCCACCGAGTCCACCGGCGCCGGCGGGTTCCTGGAGGCGCCTCCCCTGACGCAGGCGCTGCTCGTCGGCGGCGGACCGCTCACGCTGCTGCCGCTGCTGCTGTTCGCCTCGGCAGCGCGGCGCATCTCGCTGTCCACGCTCGGCATCCTCCAGTACATCGCCCCGACGATGCAGTTTCTGCTCGGTGCGCTGGTGTTTCGGGAGCCGTTCACGCGCGTCCAGCTCGCAGGCTACACGCTGGTCTGGATCGGGCTCGCGGTGTTCACCACGGAAGGCCTCTCAGCGCGGCGGGCCGTGTTACCGGTGCTGGACGAGGCGGTCGGCTGAAGTAGAATCGCCCCCAGCGTTCGCGGTCTTGCGCAGGAGAGTCCGATGAGCCTCCGTCACGGCGTCGCCGCTGGACTGCTGGTCGCCCTCGCCACAACGGCTTCGGCGCAGTGGCTGAATCACAATGATCCGAAGATTCCCCGCACCGCCGACGGCCGCCCGGATCTCACCGCGCCGCCGCCGCGGTTTGCCGACGGCCGCATCGATCTGTCTGGCGTGTGGATGCCTGACCCGAAAGTGACGCCGGGCGGGGTGCCGGTCGGGCAGACGCTTGGTGAGGATCCGGTGATTCGCCTGAGGACCGAGGACGGCACGCCCTTCCCGCTGCTTCCCGCCGCGGAAGCCGAGTACAAGGAGCGAGTCCGCCGCGGCGACCAGGGCCCCTCGAGCCGCTGCATGCCCCACACGGTCGTCGACGTGTACCTGGTGCCCGAGCCGGTCAAGATCGTGCACACCACCGGGCTGACGATCCTGCTGATCGAGGAGTACCAGCACTTCCGCCAGATCTTCACGGACGGCCGTACGTTTCCCGCCGACATGCAGCCGGCATGGTACGGCTACTCGGTGGGGCGATGGGAAGGCGACGAGTTCGTGATCGACTCGGCAGGATTCAACTCACAGGGCTGGCTCGATCTTTCGCCGCTCACCCACAGCGAATCGCTCCGCATCACGGAGCGGTTTCGGCGCCCGAACGTCGGCACGCTGCAGATGCAGGCGACGATCAACGATCCGAGCAAGTTTTCGCGGGTGTGGAAGACCCAGACGATTACATTTCGCCTGGTGCCTGATGCCGATCTCGTCGAGTACCTCTGCGACAACAACACAATGCCGCAGCTGACGGCACCGCACTGAGAGCCGCGAAGGAGCCAACAAGGAGAACGGCTATGAGATACAAACTCGGAACAACGCTGTTTGTGTTATCGACATTGATGGCGGTGTCAGCGGCCGCTCAGGATGCCAGGAGCGTGCTGCAGGCAGCCGACCGGGCCATAGGCGCAAGCGCGGTGAATTCGGTCCAGTACGACGCGACTGGATGGATCAGGTTCCTCGGCCAGAATTTCACCGCGGACCAGGACTGGAACCGCGTGGACCTGCAGAGTTATACGCACACCATCGATTACGGCAGCCGATCGGCCAGAGAAGAGTACGTGCGCGTGCAGGGGAACAATCCGCGCATCGGCGGCGGCGCGGGGTTCCCCATCCAGGGTGCGCCGCGGACGACGAACTTCGTCAGCGGCAATGTCGCGTGGACGTTGAACGCGCAGGGCCAGCCTCAGGCGCAGGTGGACCAGGCCGAAGTCCGCCAGTTCATGCTCTGGGTCAGCCCGCACGGCTTTATCAAAGCCGCGCAGCAGGATGCGAATGCGAGCGTCTCCGACCGACATTTCGTTCGCACCGGCCGGACGCTGAAGGTCATCGGCTTTACCACCATGGGCAAGTACCGGGCGACCGGCGAGTTCAACGATCAGAATCTGCTCGAACGCGTGGTCACCTGGATCCCCAACCCCGTGATGGGCGATCTGCAGGTCGAGATCCGCTACAGCGAGTACCGGGACGTGGGCAGTGGCGCGAAATTTCCGTTTCACATCCACGTGCACCAGGGAGACCATCCGTTTCTCGGTGGCCGGAACTTCATGGATCTCACCATCAGCAAGGCGTCGGTGAATGTCGCGAATGCGGCGCCGACGGTCCCCGACGCAGTGCGCACCGCGAAGGCGGCGGCCGTGAACGTGACGACGACGCAGCTCGCCCCCGGGGTGTGGCTCCTGGCCGGCGGGTCGCATAACAGCGTCGCGGTCGAATTCCGCGACTACATCACCGTCATCGAAGGTCCGCTGGACGACGACCGGTCAAATGCCGTGATGGCAGCGGCCAAGAAGGTGATTCCCAACAAGCCGATCCGGTATCTCGTCAACACGCATCATCATTGGGATCACTCGGGCGGCATCCGGGCGTTCGCGGCGGAAGGCGCCACCATCGTGACGCACGAGAGCAACAAGGACTTCTACGAGCGGATCGTGCTGGCGCCACAGCCGCGCAGCTTGAGCCCCGACCGGCTGTCGAAGTTCCCGTTCGCGACGACCGGCCCCGGGCCGCAGCGGCTCGAGACCTACGCGGAGCGGCACGCCATCAGCGACGGCACGCAGACGGTCATCAGCTACCACGTCGAAGGTCTCAACCACGCCGGCGACATGGGGATCGTCTATCTTCCGGGGCCGAAGTTACTCGTGAGCGCGGACATGGGACCACCCGCGGCGGGGACACCAGCCGCCAACGTCAACGCGAACGCGGTGGCGCTCTACAACAACATCAGGCGCCTGAGGCTGGATATCGGGCAGCACGTCCCCATCCACGGCAATCCGAGCTCGCACGCCGATTTCGAGAAGACCGTCGGCCCCGCGGCGGCGCAGCAGCAGACCGGTGGGGCGGGAGGCGGCAACTAGACGTGTCTGCAACGAGGCACACGACGACTGTCTCTGGAGGCGAGGGGCTCGGCCGGCCCCTCGCCTCGACATTGAGATGAGGGAGACGTGAGATGAGCAGTCGCTTCATCATGTTGAGCGTCGCGGGAGCTGCGGCCGCCGCAGTGTTGGTGCTACCCCCACGAGCGGCCGCCGACCAAGTGCCCCAGGTCGGGACCTCCGGCGCGGCGACCACGCCGGGGCCGCAGGCGTCCGAGCCGGAACATAGGTGCGCATCCGACGACCCGGCTCTGTTCTGGCGATGTGCCCAGGAAAGGGCGACGGCGTTCGATCCCCCTCGGACCGCGAACGGCAGACCTGACTTCAGCGGCTACTGGCGTCACGGGACGGAGGCCAAAGAAGACCTCGAAGAGCCCTGGGACAACGCCGCGCGGGTTGGAGTCCGCCGAGGCCGTGAGCTTCCTGCCGGGCCGGGAAAAAGCTTCGTGGTCGACCCGCCGGACGGAACGCTTCCGATGCAGCCCTGGGCGGCAGCCCAGAAAAGAGAGAACCAAGCCAAGTACATCGACCAGAACGTGCACTGCTTCCTGTCCGGCGTGCCGCGCCACATGTACGAAGGGCCGGCCTACCAGATTCTTCAGAGTCCCGAGTACATCACGATTCTGTCCGAAGAGGCGCACGCGTTTCGCGTCATACCCATGGACGGCCGTCCGCATATCGCGCAGAACATCCGACTCTGGCTGGGGGACGCGCGGGGCAGGTGGGAGGGCAATACCCTGGTGATCGAAACCACCAACCACAACGGCCGCGTGTTTCTGGACCGGCGCGGTACGTTCTATACGGACGCCGCGACCGTGACCGAGCGCTTCACGATGCTCGATCAGAACACGATCGCCTACGCAGCCACCGTGGACGACCCGCTCGTGTACACCCGACCGTTCACGATCGCGTTCATGTTGACACGGCACACGACGGAAGATTTCGAGATTTGGGAAGACGCCTGCTTCGAAGGTGAAGCGGACGCAAAGCATCTTTACAGCATCGGGCTAAAAAGGTACCCGGGAATCACCTCCGAAGACGTTCCTGCGTTGAAGGTTCGCACGCCTGCGTCGCGTTAACCAGATTGGAAATTGCGACTCACGCGCCGGGGTCATTCTGCACCGCCGTGCTCTGGACACGAGACGTCGACCGCGCCGCGGCCTTTTACGAGCAACTCGTAGGCTGGACCACTCAGGAGGTGGTGGGCACGCCCGGCCATCGGTTGCTCCAGTTCGGCAGCAAGACCGTCGGCAACCTTCAGCAGATCGCACGGGGGCGCGACATGTGGGTGCCGCACGTTTCTGTCTCGAGCGTAGAGCGCACGACGGCAGATGCGCTCATCCTCGGCGCCACGCTTGAGGACACCGTCGACGTTCCTGGGTTGGCGCGACTGGCTACCCTCCGTGACCGTGAAGGCGCGCAGTTCGGGCTGTGGGAACCGGCACCCCATCAAGGCTCGCCGCTCACTGACGAGGTCGGGAGCCTCTGGTGGGTCGAGGTCCTGTCCAACGATGTGGGGGGCGCCCGCGACTTCTATGGACGCCTGTTTGGCTGGACCTCAATCGAGACCGCCTTCGAGCCGTTCGCCGCGTACACGGTGTTCAAACGCGGCGACGTCCAGGAAGGCGGGATCCTCCCGATCGGGCGCGACTGGGGCGTATCGCCGAGATGGAACGCGATTTTTGCGGTGTCGGACTGTGACGTCACCATCGAGCGCGCGACGACGCTTGGCGGCTCTACGATACTTGTCCACACCGTACCGAAGCACGGGCGGATCGGCAGCTTTTGCGATTCGGGCGGCGCGACGTTCGCGATCCGCGGCCCGGTGACGTGATAGCCGCTGGCCCATCGTGCCTTCAGCCTCTCAGCGCCGCACGCGTCCGCGCCACGAGAGCATTGTCACGGTCCCCACTGCCCCTGAGATTGAACACGCTGGTCGCCAGGAACTGGTCGCGCCAGGCCGGGCTGACGTTGAAGTAGTCCTCCAGCACCGCCGCGCTGAACTTGTAATCGTGGGCGTTGTCGCCCTTCAGGAAGATCAGGCGCCGGGCGGCGTTCATCAGGTCCTGCACGCGGCCGCCGTCAGTCAGATACTGACGAACCTTCCTGGCGGCGTTCATCCGATCGGTACTGACTTCGCCCAGGATTTCGTCGATGGCGCCCGATGGCCGCTGGATCGTCAGCGGCTTCACGTCATCGATGCTGACAGCGGCCGCCTTGGGGGTCATCCTGGCCCTGAACATCGGCACGAACGCACAACCCTGCAGCAGCAGCAGCTTTTTCGTGCCCTCGTCGCTCGTGGCCTGGAAGGCGTAGCGCAGCGCGTTGGCGGCGTCGACGGCGTGCACCATGACAATGGACGGCTCCCGCATCAGCAGTTCCCCGGAACCGACGAAGACCGCATCCCAGATCGACTGCGGCGACATGCCCCGGCCGATCAGTTCCACCGCCTTGTCGCACGCGTCGTTGCTGGATCCATGACGGAGGACATCCAGCATGCCGCGAGTGGCGCCCTCGTCGAGTGCTCCGCCCATCCACTTCGATCCGATTCTGGCCGCCAACGCCTGATTGCGACGCCAGGGGCGATCGGCTTCGTCGTCGCTGTGAGCCGGTGTGGTGTTTTTGAGGTCGTGGTGCAGCAGCGCAAAGGCCAGCGAGCGCAGGACCGGCTCGGCATGCTGCCAGCCGATGAACTGCAGGGTCCGCCAGCTCATGGCGACAAAGATGGCTTTGTGGCCGATGTCACGGAAATCACGCGCGCCGAGGCGGTACAAGAGTTCGTAGATCTCAGCCGGGCGCGCCGATCGCGCCAGTCCGGCCACGGCGCCGTCCGCCTTCTTTTCATCCCAGCTCTCCATGGCGTCGATGAAGGCCTGCTTCGCCACGGGTGCGGGGATGACGGCGTGCTCGTCGACGGACGCCATTCGCCAGCCGCTGGCGCGCTGTTCTTCCGCCTGCGAGGTCTTGAACTCATCGAGCGCCCAGAAGATGGGCAGCCAGCGATCCCCCTCTGGTACGGACAAGCTCGTCAGGTGGGCCGCGTTCACCACCATCACCGCATGGAACTTGAATCCCACGCCGGGACGCGGCTGCACGTTGCGGACGGCGGCAAGAAACAAGGCCGCCACGACCTGCTGATAGCTCGTGCCCCTGCGGATGCGTTGCGCGACGTGTTCCAGGAGATCCGCTTGCGGCGTGTCCTCGATCAGGCGCACCAACGGCTCGATCCCCGCGTCGAGCTTCACGAGCGGCGGGCCCACACGCGCGTCCTGGGCGGATACAGGCGGCAGCTTCTTCAGGAATGCGAGACTCCCCAGACCCAGTGCGGTTCCACCCAGAGCTGCGGACCGAAGAAACCGTCGGCGTGTCGTTCGTCCAGCCATGGCTTCCTCCACAGGTCAACGATGGTCGTCTTGTCGCCCGGTGTGAGTCGTCGCGGCCAGCTGACAGGCGAGAATACGCCCGCAGGGTGGGATGTCAAGGGAAAAGGAGTTGACCGAAGCGATCAGCGAGCCGTGTTGATCTGCACGGGCGAGTCGAACCGCACGCGCAGCACCGAGCCCTGTGGCAGATCGACGTCCTTCCCTTCGGTGGCCGCGAGCGTGCCGCCCGCACCGATCAGGATGCCGGCAAGCGCGCCGCGGAAGCCGCCCAGGATGCCGCCGATGATGGCGCCGACGCCGGCGCCGGTGCCGATGCGACCGGCCTCGCCTTTCAGCCCTTCGCCTTCAATGGCCTGTGTCACGGTGCCGCGGATCGGGTAGGCGCGGCCGTTCACGGTGATCTGATCGAAGCTCAGTGTCATTCGTGCGGTCCGGTTGGTGCGTGTGGCCGGTTCGACGTCGGTGATGACGCCGCGCATGACCGAGCCTGCCGGGACGACCGGACGGCCGCTCACGTTGAAGTCGACGAGGGTTGTGGCCTCGAAGCGATCTTCCACCTTGGCCGTGCCCGAGTTCAGACGTACGGAGAGCCGGACGTCCATTTCGGTGCCCGCGGGAATCTCCGTCGTGGCGCCAGCTGTCGCGGGTGCCGGCGCAGCGCTGGGGGGCGCGGTGGATCCTGCTGCGGGAGCGGCGGGACGGGCGGGGGCCGCGGCGGCGGCCGGCGCCTGGCTTCGCGCCCGCGTGCGCAGATCCTCGATCCGGTCACGGACGGAGGCGTACTCGCTCCGCGGCAGCGACCCTTCCTTCCGCAGTTTCACCCGCAGGTAAATCACCTCGTCGCGCAGCTCGTCGAGCTCGGCCTGGAGCTCATTGGCTCGCGCCGCGTCGCGCGCGCGCAGCTGTGAGACATCGGTGCCGGCCTGGTAAACGTTGTCCTGCAGCCGCTGGATGTCGGCCTGCGTGACGGCCTGCTGCGCCGCCATCGGCACAACGAGCGATCCCGCCAGCAAGAGCGCCAGCGGCATCAGCCGCTCGATCCAGTTGATCCGCGTCAGGTCGTTGTAGATGACCGTGACCATCAGCACCATCAGCAGGACGAAGCCGGCGAGCAGCATCTTCTCCTTGACCGCCATGCTGAAGTCGCGGCGGGCAATCCCCTCGACGGCCATGATGAGGATGTGGCCGCCGTCGAGCACCGGAATCGGAAGCAGGTTCAGCAGCCCGAGGTTGAGGCTGATCGATGCCATCAGCGTGAAGAGCGCGATCCAGCCCGCCTGGGCGGATTCGCCCGAGAGCTGCGCAATCGCGACAGGTCCCATCAACTGCCGCGGCGACGTCTCGCCCACGAACAGCCCGCCGAGCGTCCGGAAGATCAGCGCGCTGAACTCGATGTTGCGCTCGACGCTCAGCCGGACCGCCTCGAGCGGGCCGGGCTGGAACGTGCGGGTCGGCTCGGTCACGTACAGGCCAAGCATGCCGCGGTCGCCTTCCTGCTCCGGCGTGGCCCGGAGGCGCACCTGCTGCCCTTCGCCGCGCTGGATCGTCAGCTCGATCTCGCGGCCGCCGTTCCTCGAGATCGCCTCGATGAGCTGCGCGCGCGTGACCATGCGCTCGCCATTGACGGCCAGCACCACGTCACCCGCTCTCAAGCCCGCCCGTTCCGCGGGTCGGCCCGGAATCACAGACGCCACGATCGGGTTGATGTCGGGCAGGACGCCGATATTGCCGACCTCGAAGCGCGTCTCGGGCACGGGACGCACCGTGACGCTCTGCGTCTGCCCGCCGCGCAACAGCGTGACCACGACGTCGCGGTCGGCGCGCGTCCCGACGGCGAGGAACAGGTCCTCCCACGTGTCGACCTGGTCGCCCGCGACCGTCAGGATGCGATCGCCACGCTGGATGCCGGCGCGCTCGGCGGGCGATCCCGGCGTCACCGCGCCGACGACGGGCGGCTGATCCTGGTAGATCGGCACCTCGGCGCCCTGCGCGAGCACGACCGCCATGACGACGACGGCGAGGAGGATGTTCATGACCGGTCCCATGATGAGGATCTGGAACCGCTCCCATTTCGATCGCGACAGGAACTCGTCGGGGCGGCCGGTACGGGGGTCGTCGGGATTCTCGCCCGCCATCTTCACGTACCCGCCGAGCGGAACAGCGCTGACGCAATACTCGGTGTCGCCGCGCTTGATCCTGAGGAGCTTCGGGCCGAAGCCGAACGAGAACGTCAGGACGCGGACGCCGAGCCGTCGCGCCGCCATGAAGTGGCCCAGCTCGTGCACGACCACGAGCACGCCGAGGACGAACAGGAACGCGAGCAACGTATTCACTGGGTCAATTCTAACCCGCGGGCCATCTCCCGCGCGTATTCACGCGCCCACGCATCGACGCGCCGCACGACCTGCAGGCTGGACACCTCCTCCACCGTGTGCGCGTCCATGGTTTCGGCGATGAGGCGCGGAATGGACGTAAAGCCGAGCTTCCGATCGAGAAAGGCGTCGACCGCGACCTCATTGGCCGCATTCAGCACGACCGGAAGTGTCCCTTCCGCGTCGAGCGCGCGATAGGCGAGTGCCAGACACGGGAAGCGGTCGGGCGAGGGTGGGAAAAATTCCAGCCGGCCCCCGCGTGTCAGATCCAGCGACGGCAGCGGCCCGCTCCATCGCTCCGGGTACGAGCACGCGTACTGAATCGGCAGCCGCATGTCGGTGACGCCGAGCTGCGCGATCACGGATCCGTCGACGAGCTCGACCATCGAGTGCACGATCGACTGCGGGTGGATCACCACGTCGATCTGATCGGCGGAGACGCCGAACAGCCAGTGCGCCTCGATCACCTCGAGCCCCTTGTTCATCAGCGTCGCCGAATCGATCGTGATCTTCCGCCCCATCTGCCACGTCGGATGCCGCAGCGCCGCCTCCGGGTCGACGTGCGCGAGCGCCGCCAGGTCGTGGTCGCGGAACGGACCGCCGGACGCGGTCAGGATCACGCGGCGGATCTCGTCGCGCGACCGCCCGTGCAGGCACTGATGGATGGCGTTGTGTTCGCTGTCGACCGGGAGAATCGAGACGCCGCGCCGCGCGGCCGCGCGCGTGACGAGCGGACCAGCCATCACGAGCACTTCCTTGTTGGCGAGCGCAATCGTCTTGCCCGCCTCGATGGCGGCGAGCACCGCCTCGAGCCCTGCCGTTCCGGATGACGCGCAGATGACGATGTCGGCGGAGGGATGGGTGGCGACGGCGACGAGACCAGCCGTGCCTGCCGCAATCGTGCCGGGCGTGTCGCCGCCGCAAAGACCTTTCAGGCGGCCCACGCCGTCGCCGGTCGCCATCGCGACGGTATCGGGACGATACCTGGCTACCTGTTCGGCGAGCAGTGCAGCGTTGTCGCCGGCCGCGAGCGCCACGACCGCGAGCCGTGTCGGGTGCGCGTCGACGACGGCGAGGGCGCTGCGCCCGATGGAACCGGTCGAGCCGAGAATGGCGACGTGCTTCACGAACCACCAGCCGCGAACCGTTCCACATAGAGATAGAACGCCGGCGTGGCAAACAGCAGCGCGTCGATGCGATCGAGCAGCCCGCCGTGGCCCGGAATCAACGCCGCGCTGTCTTTGACGCCCGCAATCCGCTTGAGCCGCGACTCGAACAGATCGCCGCAGATGCCGAGGGCCGCCATCACAAAGCCGACGAGCGCCAGCGGGACGACTCCGGCCGCGGGCAGCACGTATCGACCGGCGAGCGCCAGAAACAGCGTGGCGAGCAGGGCGCCGCCAATGGCGCCCTCGACGGTCTTCTTCGGACTGATCGTGGGTGCGAGCGCGCGGCGACCGAACAGCCGCCCCGCATAGTACTGCGACGAGTCGCTCACGACGATCGTGGCGATGAGCAGCAGCGTGGCGAGCCGGCCGCTCGTCTCGTGGACCGCTGCGAGCATCCCCAGCGGCATGCCGATATACCAGGGCGCGAGGAATCTGGCGGCCGCGCGGTCGACGGTGAGGCCGCAGAAGACGACCTCGATCGCCAGCCATGCGAGGCCGGCGAGCAGGATCGCCAGTACGTCGGGCCGCGTGGGCGCTCCCATCCACCAGCAGGTGAGCGCGACGAGCAGCAGTACCGGCAGCGCGCGTGGCGCGCGGCCGTCGCGGTGCAGCACGTGCAGGTACTCTCGCGCGGCCGCAAGCGCGACGACCGAGGCGAGCAGGCGCAGGACCAGCGGTGGAAAGAGAAGGATCGCCGCAAGCGCGGCGGCGGCCATGACGACCCCGCTGAGGAGCCGGGTCATCCCTCGACCATGCTCAGGATGACCCCGAGGGTGCATCGAGGGGTCATGTCATTGCGCGCCGATGGCCGCTCGCGCCGAAGTAATGCCGCCGTACCGGCGCTCGCGCTTCTGGTAGGCGAGGATCGCCTCCAGCAGATGCCGGCGCCGGAAGTCGGGCCAGAGCGTCTCGGTCACGTAGATCTCGGCGTAGGCAATCTGCCAGAGCAGGTAGTTGCTCACCCGCATCTCGCCGCTCGTCCGGATGAGCAGGTCGGGATCCGGCTGGCCCGCCGTGTAGAGAAACGACGCGAACCGCTCCTCATCGAGCTCGTCGGCACGCACGCCGGCCTCCATCGCACGCCGGGCGGCGTCGACGATCTCGGCGCGCCCTCCATAGTTCAACGCCACGTTGAAGAGCATGCCGCGCTGTCCGGCGGTGCGGTCGATCGCGGTGCGCAGCTCGTCCTGCACGTCGGGCGCGAGCTCCTCCATGCGCCCGATGACGCGGAAGCGGATATCGTTGGTCAGCAGCGTGTTGAGCTCCGACCGCAGATACCGCTTGAGCAGCAGCATGAGCGTGTTGATCTCGGTGGCAGGCCGCTTCCAGTTCTCCACGGAGAAGGCGTAGAGCGTCAGCACGCGCAGGCCGAGCCGCGCGCTGGTCTCCACCGTCTCGCGCACCGCATCGATGCCCGCGCGGTGTCCCTCCACCCGCGGCAGGTGGCGCTGCGCGGCCCATCGGCCGTTGCCGTCCATGATGATGGCGACGTGCGCGGGCAGCCGCGTGAAATCGATCTGGCGCGCCAGCGCCTCGTCGGGGTGGCCGGCCGGCACCGACGCAAGCAACTGATCTAAAGGCACGATCAATCGTTAATCATAGTCCACGCCCACGAGGAACAGCCCGTGCGGCGGGGCGGTGGCGCCCGCATCCGCGCGCTGGCGCCCTGCCAGGAGCGCCGCCATCGATCCTGCCCGACGCCAGCCCCGGCCGATCTCGACGAGCGTGCCGACGATGGCGCGGACCATGTAGCGGAGAAAGCCGGTACCGGCGACTTCGTAGGCGATCAACCCCGGTTGGTGGTTGGTGGTTGGTGGTCGGTGGAGGGTGCCGAGCTGCAGGACCTCGGAGCGTGTCATCGTCCGCACCGTGTCCTTCGTCTCGCTGCCGGCGCTGGCGAATGCGGCGAAGTCGTGCGTGCCGACGAGCGCGGCGGCCGCATCCTGCATCGCGCCGACATCGAGCCGCTCCGGCACGTGCCAGACGTACGCGCGCTCGAATGGGCTGACGATGGCGTCATTTCGGATCACGTAGCGATAGCTCTTCGACCGCGCGCTGAAACGCGCGTGGAAGCCGGCCGCAGCCTCTTCGACGCTCGTGACGCGGATCTCCGCCGGGAGCGATGCGTTGAGCCCGCGGAGCAGTGCGTCGGTGGAATGGGTGGACGTCAGCTCGACGCTGGCGACCTGCCCGAGTGCATGGACGCCCGCATCGGTTCGTCCGGCGCCGTGCACGCTGACCGGCGCCCCCTCGAATCGCGCGAGCGCCTCCTCGAGCAGCCCCTGAATGGATTCTCCGTCGACCTCCACCCCACGGCGCAGGCGTGCGCCGTGGGGGCCCCGGGCCTGCCGCTGCCACCCGACGAAGCGGGTGCCGTCGTAGCTGAGCGTCAGCTTGAGCGTGCGTGTCACACGCGCGATCCCGGCTTGACCACCGGCTGACCGGCCAGACAGAGCGGGCACGACTCGGGCGCGTAGGTCGGCAGCGACACCTGCGCAAGACAGTGGAACGGTACGTCGAGCCCCTGATTGCCGCCGCTGCGATCGATGATGGCGGCCGCGGCGACGACCTCGGCACCCGCCGCCCGCGCCACCTCGACGGTCTCCCGCGTCGATCCACCGGTCGTCACGACGTCCTCGATGACGACAACCTTCTCGCCTGGCGTGAAGGAGAAGCCGCGCCTGAGCGTCAGCTTCCCATCCTGCCGCTCGGCGAAGAGCGCGCGGATGCCGAGGGCGCGTCCCACTTCCTGCCCGATGACGATGCCCCCGAGCGCCGGCGAGAGGACCGCCTGCGGCCCGGCGCGGCGGACGAGCGCCGCAAGCGCGGCGCCGAGCGCCTCGGCTTCGCGCGGGTGCTGGAGCACGAGCGCGCACTGCAGATAGCCGGGGCTGTGGAGGCCGGAGGTCAGACGAAAGTGGCCCTCGAGCAGCGCCCCTGCACGGCGAAAACGGTGGATCACGTCGGCGGCATCCATTCGCGTCATCATAATCTTCACCTGGAGCGACACACCATGCGGACGAACCTGCTTCGACACACGTGCGCGCTGGCCCTCGCGGCCGCGCTCGGCCTGCCGACCTTCGCCGCGGCGCAAGCCGACAGAGCGGGGTCCCCAACGCGCACGCCTGCGCGTTGGGGTGCCGTCCGGCGGCTCACGATCGACGACGCCGTCCGCCTCGCGCTCGAGCACAACCTCGGCGTGCAGGTGGCGCGCCTCGATCCGCAAATCGAGGACCTCGGCGTCGCGCAGGCGCAGGCCGCGTGGTTCCCGTCGGTCACGAGCACGGTGCAGGGCCAGAGCATCGACACGCCGAACGCCAGCTTCCTGTCGGGCGCGCTCGGCCCCAAGATCACCGACGAGCGGATCAGCACGAACGTCGGCCTCGCGCAGACGCTCCCCTGGGGGGGCGCCTACAGCGTCGGCTGGGACAGCTCGCGGGCGACGACGACGAACATCTTCACCAACTTCTCGCCGCAGCTGCGGTCGTCGCTCGCGCTGAGCTACCGGCAGCCGCTGCTGCGCGGCCTCGCGATCGACACGGCGCGCCAGCAGCTGCAGGTGAGTCGAAAGACGCGCGAGGTCGCCGACGTGACGCTGCGGCAGTCGATCGCCGCGACCGCGCGGGCCGTCCGGCGCGCCTACTGGGATCTCGCGTTCGCGATCGCCAACCTGCAGGTGCAGCAGCAGTCGCTCGACCTCGCGCGCAACTGGCTGCGTGAGACGCGCGCGCGGGTCGAAATCGGCACCACCGCGCCGATCGACATCGTCGAGGCCGAGGCGGAGGTGGCGCAGCGCGAAGAGACGGCGATCGTCGCGGAGGCGCAGATTGCCACCGCCGAGGATGCGCTGCGGGCGCTCGTGTACGACCCGGCCGCGCCCGACTTCTGGACGCTTCGGATCGAGCCGTCGACGCCACCGGTCTTTGCGGCGACCGGCGTCGACGTCGATGCCGCCGTCCGGGCGGCGCTTGCGGCGCGCACCGACCTGCAGCGGACGCAGAAGAGCCTCGAGACGGCCGACATCAACCTCCGCTACTTCCGCAACCAGACGCTGCCCGATGTGACCGCCAGCGTCGATTACGGCCTCACCGGCCTCGGCGGCACGGAGTTCCTTCGAGGCACCGGCTTTCCGGGCCCCGTCATCGGGCAACAGCAGCGCGGCTTCGGCGACGTCCTCGGCGACCTGTTCGGCAACAACTTTCCGAGCTGGACGGCGTCGCTCACCGTGAGCTACCCGGTGGGTCCGACGCCGCAGGCGGCCGGCCTTGCCCGCGCGCGGCTGCAGTACACGAAATCAGCCACCGAGCTCCGCCATCAGCAGCTGCAGGTGGCCACCGAAGTGCGGGAAACCGCGCGGCAGGTGCTCACGAATCAGAAGCGCATCGAGACGACGAGGGTGTCGCGGCAGCTGGCGGAGCGGCGGCTCGAAGCGGAAGAGCGGAAGTTTGCGGCCGGCACCTCCACCGGCTTCTTCGTCTTCCAGGCGCAGCGCGATCTGGCACAGGCTCGGAACACCGAGCTGCGCGCCACGCTCGACTATGCCCGCTCGGTCGTCGACTTCGAGACGGTGCAGGCGGCACCGCTCAGGTAACATTGCCGGGCGTGCCAAAGGTCACCGTCACGATCATCACGCTGAAGGAGGCGGAACACATCGCGGCCGCCATCGACAGCGCCCGCTGGGCCGACGAAGTGCTCGTCGTCGACTGCGGTAGCACCGACGGAACGGTTGACATCGCACGGAGCACGGGCGCGGTCGTCCTGTGCCGCGAGTGGACCGGCTACGTGGATCAGAAGAACTTCGCGGCCGAGCGGGCGTCGCACGACTGGATCTTCTCGCTCGATGCCGACGAGCGGATCACGCCGGCCCTCGCCGCCGAGGTGCGGACGCTGCTGACAACGGAGCCGCCGCTCGGCGGCTACCGCCTGCCGCGCGTCGCCTACCACCTTGGACGCTGGGTACGGACGACTGACTTCTATCCCGATTACCAGACGCGGCTCTACGACCGCCGCACGGCGCGCTGGCGCGGCCAGTACGTGCACGAATCGGTGTCGGTCGACGGACCCGTCGGCCAGCTGCGCCACGAGCTCCAGCACTACTCGTTTCGCAACCTGCGCGATCAGCTCGATCGCATCAACCACTACACGACGCTGGCGGCCCGTCAGATGCACGAGTCAGGACGCCGATCGGGGCCGCTGCACCTGCTCGTGCACCCGCCCGCCGCGTTTCTTCGGAACTATCTGCTGCGGCGCGGCATCCTCGACGGTACCGCGGGACTCACGATCTCGTTGATGAACGCGTACTCGGTCTTCCTGAAGTTCGCGAAGCTCTGGGAGATGCAGCGGGAGGAGAAGGTGCCGTCCTCCTGACGCTGGTCGGTGCGATCCGGCTGACGCTCGTCGGTGCGAGCCATCTGACGCTCGTCGGTGCGAACTCGATGAACTCGGTGCGGTTCACCCGAGGAGGGGTCCCGATGTCCGCCACTCAGGCCGCGGTAAGTGGGTTATTTCTGGAGTAATTGGTGCTACGAGACATGGCGACCATCCGACTCGCCCGCGCAACCGACGCCCCGGCCATCGCCCGGCTGACCGCACAGCTCGGGTACGACGTGCCACCCAGCGAGGTCGCGGCCCGTCTGGCCCGCATTCTCGCGAAACACGATCACCGCTTCTTCGTCGCTGAACGCGACGGCCGCCCGGCCGGCTGGCTGCACGCGGTCGTCGCCGAATACGTCGAGACCGGACCGTTCGTCAACATCGCGGGCCTGGTCGTCGACCGCGCGTACCGTGGCACGGGCATCGGGCGTCTGCTGATGCAACACGCCGAGGCGTGGGCCGGGGACAGGGGCTGCCCTGTCGTGCGCCTCTGGTCGAGCGTCGGCCGCACGGCCGCGCACCGGTTCTACGAACACCTGGGCTACACGAGCATCAAGACGCAGTACGCATTTGCCAGGGCGGTCGACCCCGGCACGCCGACGGATCTGGCGACGTTCGCGCCGCACATCCGCGAATAGTGGCTGCGCATGACCGCATGGCGCGGCTCGACACGCGTGTGATCACGGAACCGTCGGGGCCCATTGGCCGCTCACGATGACCGCCTCGCCCTCTCCCGGCCACGGGGGCATCGTCACGCCGACCGCCGCGAGCGGCTCAGAACCGGTGCTGCGGAACTGGAACTGCGTGCCGAGCGGAATCGTGATGCAGGTGCCGGGCGAGACGTCGACGACGCTGACGTGGTCGTCCCGCTTACGCCACATCTGACCGTGGCCTGACAGAAAGAACCAGATCTCCTCGACGGTGCGGTGCGTCACCGCCTTCGACGTCTGATCCGGCGCGAGCTCGAAGTGCGCCATGCCGCCGCCTTGAAGCGCCAGGAGGACTCGGACGTCGGATCCATCGGGCGCCACGGCGTCGCGTCCGGCGGGAAGCTGCTTGGTCTCGAACATCGCCATGCCGGCGATGGTACGCCCGGTCCGGCTAAAGCCGGACGCCACGTACGATAGCCGGACGCTACGTTCGGCGGCGGAGCTCGTCGGCGAGGACGATGGCCTCGGCGATCTCCTTCTTGCTCTTCCGCCGCTGCCGGCTCTGACGCTGGATGGTGAGGTAGGCGTCTTCCTCGGTGACGCCAAGGTCGCGCTGCAGAATCCCCTTCGCACGGTCCACGATCTTCCGCGTCTCGAGCTGCTCGAAGAGCTCCGTGTTCTCGGTCTCGAGCCGGGCCATCTCGATCTCGGCACCCACCAGGAAGCCGATTGTCGAAATAACCTGAATCTCACGTCGCGTATGCACGTGCGGTTCGCGATGCTGGACGTTGATCACACCCACGAGCTTTCCGCGCGACAGCACCGGCACGGAGAGAAAGGCCTCGTAGCGATCCTCGGGCAGCTCGTTGAACGTCTGAAACCGCGGATCCTCGAACGCACGCTCCCACACGGCCACCGGCTCCCGGTGCTCGGCGACCCAGCCCGTGATTCCCTGGCCGACGCGCAGCGTCAGCCGATCGACGACGTCGGGGTGCGGCGTCTTCGACGCGCGGAGGACCAGGTCGTCGCTCTCCAGCACGTAGACGAAGCACGAGTCGCACGCGACGACGCTGACGACGAACTCGACGACACGCCCGAGGACGGCATGGAGCGGGTCCGCGGACGCAATGCGGCTCCCGATCTCGTGCAGCAGATCGATTTCGCTGGCGCCGTCGTTGTCGAAGGAGTAGGAACTGATCACACCCGGAGCCATGGCCACCTGCAAGTTGCGAACCGACATGAGCCGCGAGTCGCGGCCGAAATCGGCCGATTTTCGTGCACGGCGGTTCTGCGGCGGCTACATCGATGTCGAGCGAACCGAAGACGCCGACATTTTTGACAGAAACCAGCCGCGCCCTACTCGCCCTACTCGCCCCACGCGCCCTGCTCGGCGCCGAACAGCGCCGTGCGGTACGAATAGACGCCCGCCTGCCGGACGGCGCGCGTCTGCCAGCGAACCGCCCAGCGCGCGCCGAGCTCCAGCAGCACGACGGTGCCAGCCAGAAACACGCCAGCGCAGCCGAGCAGGCCGGCCGCATACGAGCCGGTCGCATCGCGCACCGCTCCGAGCGCCGACGGCAGAAGGAATCCACCCAGCCCGCCTGCTGCGCCGACGACCCCGGTCACAACGCCGATCCGTTCCGGGAAGCGCTGCGGCACCAGCTGGAACACGGCGCCGTTGCCCATCCCCAGCAGCCCGACGCCGACGAAGAGCACGGCCACCGCGACGTGCACGTTCGGCATCGTCGCGACGAACCCTACGCAGATGGCAAAGCCTGCCAGGAGCAGCACCAGCACACGGTAGCCGCCCACGCGATCGGAGAGCCACCCACCGACCGGTCGCAGCACGCTCCCGGCGACTACCACGATGGTCGTGAGGTCGCCAGCCGTTACACGCGAGACGCGATACGCGTCATGGAAGAACGTGGTGAGGAAGGTGGCAAATCCGACAAAGCCGCCGAATGTGAGTGCATAGAGAAAGGACAGCGCCAGCGTATCGGTCTCGCGCAGCACGGCGCGATAGGCGGCCGCCGAGGCTCGCGGCGGCCGCCGCGGACTGTCGCGAGCGAGCAGCGCAAAGATGATGAGAACGAGGGCGAGCGGCGCGACGGCAAGGCCGAAGGTCGCCTGCCAGCCGAAGCGCTCGGCCAGCCGCGGCGCGAAGAGTGTGGCGAGGAGCGTCCCGGAATTGCCGGCGCCCGCAATCCCCATCGCCAGTCCTTGATACTGCGGCGGATACCAGCGGCTCGCGAGCGGCAGCGCTACGGCGAAGCTCGCACCAGCGATCCCGAGGAAGAAGGCGAGGACGTAGAAGTGCGCCACGGTGCGCCCGAACTGCCAGCCAGCCAGCAGCGCCGCGATCGTCAGCGCCAGGCCGAGCAAGCCTGCGCGTCGCCCGCCGACGCGCTCCTCCACCAGACCGAGGACCGGCCGGCATAGCGATCCTCCGAGGAGCGGCACGGCCGTGAGCAGGCCGAGGCCGGTGGCGCTCAGACCAAGGTCCTGCCGCAGAAAAGGGGCAAGGGGGCCCAGCAGCACCCACGCCATGAAGCTCACGTCGAAGAACAGGAACGCGGCGACGAGCGTGGGCAGATGACCGGCGCGAAGGAACCCGCTCATGCCGCCGCTCCTTCTGAGCGCTGCGCGGCGACGACTACAAGGTCGATCGGCAGGCCGAGCACGATCGTTCCACCTTCGACGCGCACCGGATAGGTGGCGAGGGACGAACTGCACCCGGCCGCGGGCCGCTCGACGCTCCCCGTTTCGAGGCCGATCTTCCAGGCATGCAGCGGACAGACGACCGACGCGCCGGCGACGATGCCGTCGGCGAGCGGACCGCCGCGGTGCGGACACGCGTTGTCGACCGCGAGAAAGCGATCGCCGAGGTTGAAGAGCGCAATCTCTCGGTCGGCCACATGTACGGCGCGCCCCTCTCGAAGCGGAATGCTGTCGGACGATGCGATGCGTACCCAACGGTATTCGGTCATACGAGCGTCTCCATCGGCGTGAGCGGAATGAACTGCGTCGGGTGGCGGGGCTGCCGTCCTTCGTGCCACGCGTCGCGCGCGCGGGCCTTCGACTTGCGCAGGCGATCCAGCAGCGCGTGCCTGACGGCTTCGGACGCGTACACGGTTTCCTTGCGGACCTTCTCGATCCCGAGCCGCTCCACGAAGTCGTACGTTCGCTCGAGGTAGTTGGCGTTCTCGCGGTAGTACTGGAAGAAGAGCTCGGCTGCCTCGAGCGCCTGCCGCGTCGTTTCGACCGTCGTCAGCAGGTCGGCCTTGCGCACGCCCTTTCCTGCTGCGCCGCCGACCACCACCTGCCAGCCGCCCTCGACACCGACGAGGCCGATGTCCTTGACCGTCGCCTCAGCGCAGTTGCGCGGGCAGCCGACCGCCGCCATCTTCACCTTGTGCGGCGTGTAGAGCTGCTCGAACCGCCGCTCCATCTCGATGCCCGCGGCAATCGAGTCCTGCGTGCCGAAGCGGCAGAAGTCGGTGCCGACGCATGTCTTCACCATCCGCACGCCCTTCGTGTACGCCTGGCCCGACGGCATGCCGAGATCGGCCCACACCTTCGGCAGATCTTCCTTGCGGATCCCCAGGAGATCGATGCGCTGACTGCCCGTGATCTTGACCATACGGACGTCGTACTTCTCTGCGACGTCCGCAATCCGGCGCAGCTCCGCGGGGCTCGTGACGCCGCCGCGGATGCGCGGCACCACCGAGAAGGTGCCGTCGTTCTGGATGTTGGCGTGGACGCGGTCGTTGATGAAGCGCGCCGAGCGATCCTCGTCGTGCTCACCGCACCAGAGCATGTCGAGCATGTAGCTCAAGGCCGGCTTGCACACTTCGCAGCCGACGCCATTGCCGTAGATGTCGAGTACCTCCTGAACGGAGCGCAGCTTCTGGCTGCGGAGAATGTCGCGGAGGCGGTCCTCCGCGAACGGCACGCACGCACAGATGACCTTTTTCGCCTCCTCCTCGAACTCGGGGGCGGCGGCCCGCAGCAGGTCCTGACAGAGACTCGTGCAGCTTCCGCAGCCGGTGCTCGCGCGCGTGCACTCCTTGAGCTGCGACAGCGTGGTGACGCCGCGCTCGTGGATCGCGCGCACGATGGCGCCCTTCGTCACGCCGATGCAGCCGCACACGGTGGCGCTGTCGGCCATCTCCGCCACATCGAGACCGGCATCGGCGGCGGGCAGCGGAAACAGCAGATGCCGCCGCTCGGCGGTGAGGTCGGCCGCGCCGCGCAGCCAGTCCATGTAGCGATGGCTGTCGGAGGTGTCGCCGACCAGGATGACTCCGATGAGCCGACCGTCTCTCAGCGTCAGCTTCTTGTAGATGCCGAACGCACGATCCTCGTAGCGGACCGGCTCGGCGTGCTGCTCGCTCCAGTCGCCCGCCGAGAAGACGTCGACGCCCATGATCTTGAGCTTGGCCGCCTGCACCGTTCCCGCATACAGAGGTCCACGATTGCCGGTGATCGTTGCCGCCAGCACCTTGCCCTGTTCGATGAGCGGCGCAATGAGCCCGTAACAGACGCCTCTGTGCTCGACGCACTCGCCGACCGCGAAGATGTCGGGACAGCTGGTCTCCATGTGGTCGTTGACGACGATGCCCCGGTTGACGTGCAGGCCGGCTCGGTACGCCAGCGCCACGTTCGGACGGATACCGGCGGCAACGACGACGAGGTCGGCTTCGAGGAGTGTGCCGTCTTCGAGCGCCACGCCTTCGACGCGCCCGTTGCCGAGCACCGCGGCCGTGGAGCGGCCGAGCAGGACGCGAATCCCGAGGTCCTCCATCTTGCCGGCGAGGTACTGGCCGGCATCCGGATCGAGCTGCCGCTCCATCAGCGTCGCCATCAGGTGCACGAGCGTGACGTCACATCCCTGCACCTGAAGTCCGCGCGCCGCTTCGAGGCCGAGGAGACCGCCGCCGATCACGACGGCTTTCACGCCGGGGCCCGAGCGCTGGAGCAGCTCGCGCGTGTCATCGAGCGTGCGGAAGACGAAGACACCGTCCTGATCGAGCCCTGGAATCGGCGGCCGCCAGGCCGAGCTGCCGGTGGCGAGCAGCAGCGTGTCGTA
>JACPCS010000147.1 GCA_016184455.1 Acidobacteriota bacterium | reverse complement strand
CTGCGTCGCCACGTACGCGACCGCACCCATGACCGCCGCCTCGCCGAAGGCGCTGCGCAGCGTGTCGTCTTTCAAGACGCCGTTCTGCAGCGACATGACGGTCGTGTGCGGCCCCACCATCGGCCGGATCGCCTGCACGGCGCTCTCGGTATCCCAGAGCTTGACCGCGATGAGCACGAGGTCGACGAGGCCGACGGACGAGGGGTCGTCGGTCGCGGACACGCGCGGCACGTGAATGCTGCCGTGCGGCTCGTTGTCGATCCGGAGCCCATGGTCGCGCATGGCGGCGAGGTGCGCACCGCGCGCGATGAACGACACGTCGTATGCCGCGTGGGCCAGCCGGCCGCCGTACAGACCGCCGAGCCCGCCCGATCCCATGACCGCAATCTTCATGTGGTTCCCGTTGTGGACGCCCGAAGCCCGTTGATGAGCATAGCCCACCTACACGGCACGCCGCGACGGGACCCCCAACGCGCGTATCTCAGCGCGTTGGGGTGCTGGCGGTTCGGATCTTGCGTAGTCGAAACAATGGCTCGCGACGGTTCAGGTGTAGACACCGCGAGCCTCAAGGAGAAACGCAATGCTCGAGAAGGAGACGATGGAACGCGCCCAGCGCGCGAAGCGTCAGGGGAAGGCGCCGACGTCACAAGCCGGCGAGTTCGTCCGAGAGGAGATGCACCACATCCGCGAAGGGAAGCACGGTGCGCGGTCGACCAAGCAGGTGATCGCGATCGGCCTGTCGAAAGCACGCCGCGCGGGGGTGAAGCTCCCCAAGCCGTCAAGAGGCGCGAAGGCGAAGACGAGACAGAGCGCCGAGTACGCGACGCGCGCGGCCAGGCGTGGACGACAGCGGCCGGCGGCGACGCGTGCCCGCGCGATGAGCCGGGCGCTGCGGCGCGAGTCGCGGGGAGCCGCATCGCGCAAGGCGCTCGCGCGGCAGGCGAGAAGCGCGGCCCGCCGCCGTCCGAGCACCGCGCGACGGGCAGCGGCGCGCAAGGCTGTGCGGACGAAAGGTCCAGCGGTGCGGCGGGCGGCCGCGCGCAAAGCGGCTCGGACCCGGGCTCGCCGCCGCGCGGCGGCCTAGTCGGACATCTCGCGCCAGCCGCGTCGCCTCAGGGAGGCGCGCAGCGCCTCGGTGCGCGCGAGCATCCGCGGCTGGAGGTCGAAGTGCTCGGTCAGGATGACGGCGGTGGACGACTCGAGGCGCAGCTCGAAGCTGTCGTCGTGGCGGTAGACGGTACAGGAGAGGCAGGCGTCGTTCAGCGCCAGGCGCCAGAGCGTGGCAACCGGCCGCGCGTCGCTCATCAAGACGGAGCCCATTCTACCGGCGCGCGGCTCGGCTCGCAGTCCGGAGGTTGTGGAAGACGAGGTACGCGCGGAACGCGGCCGCCGCCCAGAGGCCGGCGGCGGCCATGCGCTCGTGCCTGCGCCCCACCGTCAGGTTCCACGCGCTGAAGGCACCGGCGTCGATGACCGCGCCGACGGTGACGAGCGACCCCGGCGAATGATCGAGCGCCCGCAGCAGCGGGTTCGATTCGCGGACGCGGTAGTACTTCAGCGCATGATAGGTGGACGCCCAGTCCGCGGCGGACGCCGTGCCGGCGGCAAACGTCGGGAGGCTCAGCCCGGGGCCCTCCGCGAACGCCGACGTCGGCAATCCATGCACGATGCACAGCACGAGAAGAGCACACCACGGCCGGGATACACGAAGCATGACGTTGCGCGTATCGGCCGAGGTGTACGTCTTCTGTAGACGTCGAGCTCAACCATAATCATCTGGTGCGCGCCACGCTGCCGGGAGTCGTCCGTCTCGGGTCTGATGTGCTGCTCGCCTCGGATCGCCTGCGCGGCGCGCGGGTCGGCATCGTCTGCAATCACGCGTCGGTCGACCATGCCTTCCGCCACATCGTCGACCGTCTCGCCTCGGTCGAGGGCGTTCGGCTGACTGCCATCTTCGGGCCGCAGCACGGGTTCCGGTCCGACGTGCAGGACAACATGGTCGAGACGGCGCACGGTGAGGATGCCGTGCGTCGCGTGCCGGTCTACTCGCTGTACAGCGAGACGCGCGAACCGACCGCGGAGATGCTGCGCGAGGTCGACGTGCTGGTGGTGGATCTGCAGGACGTCGGCGCGCGGATCTACACCTTCATCTACACCATGGCGAATTGCCTGCGCGCCGCAGGGCGCCACGGCGTGCCCGCGATCGTCTGCGACCGACCGAACCCGATCGGCGGGCTGCAGATCGAGGGCGCGCGCCTGGTGCCCGGGTTCGAGTCGTTCGTCGGCCAGTTTCCGATCCCGATGCGGCACGGCATGACGATGGCCGAGCTTGCCGCGCTGTTCAACGAGCACTTCGGCATTGGCGCGTCGCTCGAAATCGTCCGCATGGAGCGCTGGCGCCGCGGCATGTACGGCGACCACACGGGCCTGCCGTGGGTCATGCCGTCGCCGAACATGCCGACGCTCGATGCCGCGATCGTCTATCCCGGTACGGTGCTCTTCGAAGGCACGCTGCTCTCCGAGGGACGCGGGACGACGCGGCCGTTCGAGCTGGTGGGCGCGCCGGGCATTGACGCGGAGCGGTTTGCGGATGCGATGAACGCGCTCGACCTGCCGGGCGCCTACTTCCGGCCGGCGGTGTTCGAGCCGACGTTCCAGAAGCACGCGCAGCGGACCTGCGGCGGCTGTCAGATCCACGTGCTGAACCGGGAGGACTTTCGTCCCGTGCTCACCGGTGTCGCATTGATCGCGATGTTCCGGCGCTTCGATCCTGCCGGATTCCGCTGGCGCCCGCCACCCTACGAGTACGAGCGCGAGAAGCTCCCCATCGACATCCTTGCCGGATCGGACGCACTGCGGCGGCAGATCGAGGCGGAAGCACCGATCAGCGAGATCGCGGCGAGCTGGCGGGACGACGAGGCGGAGTTTGCGCGGCTGCGGAAACCGTACTTGCTGTACTAAGACCTCGTCTTCGCGATGCCTGGCGCCTTCGCCTCCTGCGGCGTGGGAGGCTCGAGGTGGTGTGCAGTCAGGTGCGCCTTCAACAGCTCGAACGCCTGCACGGGCGTGTCGGCGCGCTGCAGCAGGTGGAGATCGCCAGGACTGATCGCTCCCCATTCCACCATCGGCTCCAGATCGAGAATCCGGTTCCAGTAGTCGGTGCCGTAGAGGATGATCTGGATCTGCTTGGCGAGCTTCTCGGTCTGCATCAGCGTCAGAATCTCGAACATCTCGTCGAGCGTGCCGAACCCGCCCGGGAACACGACCAGCGCCTTGGCGAGATAGGCGAACCAGAACTTCCGCATGAAGAAGTAGTGGAACTCGAAGTGCAGCTCTTCGCTGATATACGCGTTCGCGCCCTGCTCCAACGGCAGGCGGATATTGAGGCCGACGGTCTTGCCGCCCGCCTCGTTGGCGCCGCGGTTGGCTGCTTCCATGATGCCCGCGCCGCCTCCGGAGGCCACGACGAACCGATGACGCGGCGAGCCGAGCCCGAGCGACCATTCGGTCAGCCGCCTCGCGAGCTCGCGTGCTTCCTCGTAGTACCGCGACCACTCGACCGCTTTGCGTCCGCGCAGCAGGTGCTCGTCGGGCTCCGACGGCTCCTTGCCGGCGAGACGATGCAGGATGCGCTGCAGCGCCTGCTCGGCGCGCTCGCGGCTGTGGATCCGCGCCGACCCGAAGAAGACGACCGTGTCCTGGATGTTCTCAGCCCGGAACCGCCGCAGCGGCTCGAGGTATTCGGCCAGAATCCGCAGCGGACGGGCTTCTTCGCTGTCGAGAAACTCCTTGTTCCGATAGGCAGTAGGCTGCATGACACGATTATCAAGGCACAATGCAGGATGAACCAACCCAGCCATGCGCGAGTTCGTTCACAGTCTGCTCATCAAGGCGCCGCCGACGGCCGTGCTCGACGCGTTCTTCGACGCCGACGCGCTCGCCGCGTGGTGGGACGTGTCTCGATCGGTCTGCGTGCCGCGGCCGTTCGGCAGCTATGCCGTGGAGTGGGAGCCGACCGAGTGGCGCGACGACGTGCTCGGCCGCCTCGGCGGCGTGTTCCACGGCACCGTCATCGAGTTCACGCCGGGACGCGAGTTCTTCCTCGCGGATCTGTACTGGCAGCCACCCGATGGCGATCCGATCGGCCCGATGGCGCTCGAGGCGCGCTGCGGGCGGGAGGTCGCAGGCACGCTGCTCCACCTGCGGCAGTCGGGCCACGACGAGACGAACCCGCGCTGGACGCGCTACTACGACGTCATGTCGAGCGGCTGGCTCACCGCGCTCCACTCGTTGAAGGGTTATCTCGAGCAGCGTCACAGGTCCGGCTGAACCGTCGGTTACGCGCGCTGGAGCTTGAGGAAGTTCGACGGCCCGGGCGCGAGGTCGGGCGTGATGCTCACGAGCACCACGGTCGACGCGGCCGGAATCACGCCGCGCGTGACCAGCAGGCCGCCGATGCGCGACGCCGTCTCACTCACGTCTCCCTGCAGATCCGCGACGATCGGGACGACACCCCACGCGAGCGCGAGTCGCCGCGCGATCCCGGGGTCATCGGTGGCGGCACAGATCGGCACCGGCGGCCGCAGCGCCGACAGGAGGCGCGCCGTCTTGCCCCCTCGCGTGATCGCGACAATGGCCGCCGCGTCGCCGCGCGCGGCCAGCGTCACCGCCCCCTCGCAGATCGCGCGTCCGTGTCCGCCGAGGAGTGTGGGTCCTTCGAGCGGGACGACGGGAACGGGCGGCGTCGCCTCGGCGTCACCGACGATCGCATCGAGCGTCTGGACGGCGCGGATCGGAAACAGGCCGACGGCGGTCTCCCCCGCGAGCATGATCGCGTCGACGCCGGCGCCGACCGCGCCAGCCGCGTCGCTCACCTCCGCGCGCGTTGGCCGCGGCTCGGTGCGCATCGACTCGAGCACCTGCGTCGCCACGATGACCGGGATGCCGAGCGCGCGGGCGCGCATCGTCGCCTCCTGCTGCACGCGCGGCACGCGCTCGAGCGGCAGCTCCAACCCGAGGTCGCCGCGCGCGACCATCACGGCATCAGCCTCGCGCAGGATCTCGTCGAGCTGCGCCACGGCCTCGGGACGTTCCAGCTTGGCCACAAGCGGCACCTGAGGCGCCCCGGCGGCATGCAGCCGCTCGCGCGCCTCCTGCAGATCCGCCGCCGCCTGCACAAAGCTGAGCGCAACGAAATCAACGCCGAGCGAAACGCCGAACTCGAGATCGGCCGCATCCTTCGACGTGAGACCGGCTCTTGGGAGGTGCGCGCCCGGCACGTTGATGCCCTTGTGTTCTCCGAGCTGGCCGCCGTCGATGACCGTCGTGCGCACCTCGCCGCCGGCCACCTCGTCAACCCTCAACTGAATGCGGCCATCGTCGACGAGCAGCGTGTGGCCCGGTCGGACGACGCGCGGCAGATCCGCGTACGTCGTCGAGACGCGACCCTCCCCGCCGACGAGGTCGCCCGCCACGATGCGGAGGGCATCTCCGGCGCGCAGCGTGAGCGGCACCCCATCGCGAAGTCGTCCGGTACGAATCTTCGGGCCGGCGAGGTCCTGCAGGATGGCGATGCTGCGGCCGTGCCGCGTCGCCGCCTCGCGGATCTGCCCGATCGCCGCCGCGTGCGTCTCGCGCGTGCCGTGCGAGAAATTGAGCCGGAAGACGTCGACGCCGGCGGCGGCCAGTTCGCCGATCGCTGCGGCGCCGGCGGTGGCGGGTCCGATCGTCGCGATGATTTTCGTTCTTCTCACGTGTGACGAGTACCTTGTAACCTGAAGCCCATGACGATCACGCTGTGGCTCGAGCAGGCGATGCAGGATGCAGACCGCCGCGGCCTGCCGGCGCTGCGGCCGCTGCTCGAGGCGCTCGCCCGCGCGACGTCTGCGCTGCGGATCGCCGACTGGAACGCCGACGCCACCGGGCAGCGCGAATCGGACGTAGCGTCCGGCTTTCCTGGCCTGAGCGCAGTCGAAGGCAGCCGGACCAGCGAACGCGAATGAACGATCAACCGCAGACGATTGCCGCGCTTGGACGGGCGCTCGCCGCCCGTGAAACGACCGCGCAGCAGGCGACCGAGCAGTGCCTGCAGGCCATCGCGACCCGTAGCGCGTCGCTCAATGCCTTCACGCGCGTGCTCGCAGACGCCGCGCTCGAGGCAGCCAGAAGGGCCGACGCGGAGATCGCGGCCGGCCGGCGGCGCGGGCTGCTGCACGGCGTACCGATCTCGCTGAAGGATGTGATCGACATGCGCGGCGTCGCCACGACGGCCGCATCGCGCGTACGTGAAGACCACGTCGCCGCCGCCGACGCGACGAGTGTCGGCCGTCTGCGCGAGGCGGGCGCGGTAATCGTCGGCAAGACCAATCTGCACGAGTTCGCGTTCGGCACGACCAGCGAAGAATCCGCGTTCGGACCGGCGCGGCATCCGCTCGATCCCACCCGCTCGCCGGGCGGATCGTCGGGCGGATCGGCAGCCTCGGTGCTGGCAGGCATGGCCTACGGGTCGATCGGCACCGATACGGGCGGCTCGATCCGCATTCCCGCGGCGGCGTGCGGCCTGGTCGGATTCAAGCCGACGCTCGGCGTGCTGCCGACCGACGGGGTCGTCCCGCTCAGCACGACGATGGATCATCTGGGCCCGATCTGTCGATCGGTGGAGGACGCGCAGCTGCTGTTCGATGTGCTGCGCGGGGCGCCGCCGGCGGCGCCCATCCCGCGCGACGCCCGCCGCATGCGCCTGGCGCTGCTCGGTCCGTACTTCATGGCGTTGCTCGACGCCGGCGTGGCCGACGCGTTCGAGGGTGCCTGCGGCCGTCTGCGGAGCGCCGGGGTCGAGCTGGTCGAAGCGTCGATCCCGCATGCCGGCGACATTGTGCCCATCTACCTGCACATCGGTCTATCGGAGGCTGCCGCGTATCACGCGGCGACGCTCGATCGATGCCCTGACGCCTACACGCCCAACGTGCGGCTGCGCCTCGAAATGGGGCGGTACATTCTCGCGGAGGATTACGTCCGCGCGCTGCGCGGGCGCGACGTGCTCACGGCCGAGGTGGACGCGGCGCTCACGGGCGTCGACGCGCTGCTGCTGCCGTCGCTCGCGATTCCCGCGCCGAAGATCGGCGTCGAGACGGTCCGCATTGGCGGCGCCGATGAGCCGGTCCGCAACGTCATGCTGCGGCTCACGCAGCTCTTCAACATCACGGGGCACCCGTCGCTGACGATCCCGTGCGGTCTCACGGCCGAGAAACTCCCGGTCGGCGCGCAGATCGTGGGCCGCCGGGGCGACGACGCGGAGCTCCTGTCTCTCGCGTCGGCGCTCGAGCCTCACCTCGGGCCCGGAGCGTCGCGTTGAGGCTCAGGACGATCGGGGAGCGGCTGCGGCGGAATATCGGGTGGCGGCGCAGGACTGATGTCCGGCGGCGGCACGTCGACCACGTCGGGTACGCCGGGCGGGCGCGGCACGTCGGGCTTGCGGGGCTGCTCCTGCATGACTGGTCGTGCTGCAATGATCAGACCTGAATGATTGCGCCGCTGTTCCACGCCTGGGAGCGCCGTCTTGCGTCGGTCACCACCAATCGCGTGGTCCGCCCGTTCGAATGGGGGCTCGACTGGATCCCACCCAACGGCCACACGAGCCACCCGCTCCAGCACATCCGCGGCTGGGTCGACGAGGTCATGCGCGACACGACCGCGTTCTTCGATGCGCCGCCCACGCGCGAGTACGACGTCGAGCCCGCCTCGGCGGATCGCCGCCAGCGTGGCGAGGCCGGGACGCTGCGGTTCCCCAGCCCGATCACGACCCCACACGCAGAGAACAACACCGTCTATGCGCGGTGGTTTCTGCCACCTCAACGGGGACAGAAGACACGCGGCCTTCGCCGGGCCGTTCTCATCCTGCCGCAATGGAACGCCGACGCGGAGGGGCACGTCGCGCTGGCCCGGGTGCTCGCGCGCGTCGGCATCAGTGCGCTGCGCTTGAGTCTGCCCTACCATGACGCGCGCATGCCGCCCGAGCTCACCCGGGCCGACTACATCGTCAGCTCGAACCTCGCTCGCACGATTCAGGTCTGCCGTCAGGCCGTCGTCGACGCCCGGCGCGCCGTTGCGTGGCTCGCCCAGGAGGGGTACGAGCGGATTGGGATTCTCGGGACGAGCCTCGGTTCGTGTCTGGCCATGCTGACCGCGGCCCACGAGCCACGGATCCGGGCGCAGGCGCTCAACCATGTGTCGCCCTGGTTTGCCGACGTCGTGTGGCGCGGCCTGTCGACGGCGCATGTCCGCGCGGGACTCGATGGGCACATCGACCTGGACACGCTTCGGGAGGTCTGGCGGCCGATCAGTCCGTATTCGTACCTGGATCGCGTGCGCGACGTCCGGACGCTGCTCGTGTACGCGCGGTACGACCTGTCGTTTCCGGTGGACCTCTCGCGCGCGCTCGTCAACGAGTTCAGCCGGCGCGCCTTGCCGCACGAGGTGACCGCACTGCCGTGCGGTCACTACAGTACGGGCGCCGCGCCGTTCAAGTTCATCGACGGGTACGTGCTGACCCGGTTCTTGATGAAGAACCTCTGACGATCACTCGAGCGCAAGAATCTGCGGGTCGCCCAGGCCGAGCGGCGCAAGCGACTCGCCCATCGTGGCGTAATCACCAACGACGAGCGCGACCGCTCGGGCCGGATCGATATACCGCTCCGCCGCTCGAACCACGTCGTCCCGCTCGATGGCCGCGACGCGCGGGATGAACTCCTCGAAGTAAGAATCCGGCAGACCGTAGAGCGCGAGCTGTGCCACCGATCGCGCCACCTGCGGCGCGGTCTCGAAGTTGCGCGGGTACCCGCGCGTGAGCGACGCCTTCGCCAGCGCCATTTCCGCGTCGGATGGCGGCCGGCTGCCTCGAATGGCCTCGAATTCGGTGAGCGTGTCGCGAATCGCCTCCGCGGTCGCCGTGGTGTGGACGCTCGCCTGCAGCGCGAACGGCGCGACGCCCTTGCGCCAGTCGAATCCGGTCCGCGCGCTGTAGGTGTAGCCCTTCTCCTCGCGCAGGCGCAGGTTGATGCGGCTCACGAACTGACCGCCAACCACCGCGTTCATGACGAGCAGCGCCGGATAGTCCGGCGTGCTCCGCGGCGCCGACAGATGTCCGATCCGCAGCTCGGATTGGGCGGCGCCCGCCCGCGGGACCACCGCAAGGCGCGGCGGGACGTAGCGAGCGTCGATGTCGCCGGCACTCCATCCATCTGCCGGCGTGCCGCCACCCCACGGAGCGAAGGCCTCGGCCGCGACGGCCGCGAGCCGTTCATGCGACAGCGGACCTGCGAGGACCAGCGTCGCGCGATGCGGACGGAAGACCGCCGCATGGAACTCGGCCACGCGTTCGAGCCGGCACGCCTGCAGCGATGGCTCGGTGCCGATCGGCAGATGGCCGTAGGCATGCGTCCCATAGAGCAGCCGCAGGAACCAGCGCTCGGCCACGGCCGGAGGGAGATCCTTCAATTGCCGCAGCCGGTCGAGCCGGAGCTTGCGGACGCGCTCGAAGTCCGTCGATCGGAGACTCGGGCGCACGACGATGTCGGCGAGCATCGACACGCCACGCTCCGCGAAGCGTGACAGCATCGTCAGGCCGAACTGCGCGGCGTCGGGGCCGATGTCGACGTCGTACTCGGCGCCGATGCGCGCAAACGCCTCCGAGACTTCGATCGCGCTGAGGTCGCCGGTGCCTTCATCGAGCATGTCCGCCGTCAGCGCCGCCAGGCCCTCTTCGTCGGGAGGATCGGCGCCCGCGCCGCCGTGCACGAGCAGCACGCAGGAGACGACCGGGACGGTGTGATGCTCGACCGTGCGCACGTCGAGCCCGTTGCCGAGCCTGTGCCGGACGACACGTGGGAACCGGAAGGCTGGATCGGGCCCGACGTCCGGCAGGCGTGAGCGATCCGCCCGCATCAGGAGACCGACACCGGCTCGGAGCCGGCCAGGCCGAGCGCGGGCTGGCTCCGCGGCACGACGCTCAGCACGACCCGCCGATCGGAGGCGAGCACGCTCCGGGCCGCCTCGCGCACGTCTTCACGGGTGGCGGCGCGATAGCGCGCCAGATCGGCCGCAAAGAAGCCGGGGTCGCCGCGAAACACGTTGTACGCATTGAGCTGATCCGACTTGCCGCCGAAGCCACCCACGGTCTGGAGCCGGTACATGAAATGCGCCTCCACCTGCGCGCCGGCGCGCTCCATCTCTGCCTGCGAGGGCCCCTCGTCGCGAAGCTGCTGCAGCTCGACGTCGATGAGTCCCGCAAGGTCCGTGAGGCTCTGTCCGGGCGCTGCCGTCGCCACGAGGAGGAAGAAGCTCGAGAGCTCGCGCGAATTCTGATAGGCCGAGACGTCGAGCGCCACGCGGCGGTCGTACACCAGCGTCCGATACAGGCGCGACATCTTGCCATTGGCGAGCAGGTCGGCGATGAGATCCATCTCGGCATCGCGTCTACCAAACATCGCGGGCGAGTGCCAGGCGATGTAGATCCGCGGCAGCTCGACGCGATCGTCCAGCACGAGCCGCACCTCCCGGGCAAGCGACGCGGCAGCCTCGACGGGCGCCGGCGGCACGCCCGCCGACAGGTCGCCGAAATACCGGTCCGCCAGCTCGAACGCGCGCGCCGTGTCGATGTCGCCGGCCAGCGTGAGCGAGGCGTTAGCCGGATGGTAGTACGTGCGGAAGAACGCCTGCACGTCCTCCAGCCGCATCGCCCGAAGGTCGTCGGCGGCGCCAATCGTCAGCCAGTGGTACGGGTGATCCTCGGGATAGAGCGCGGCCATGATCGCCATGACCGCGAGCCCGTACGGCCGGTTTTCATAGTTCTGCCGCCGCTCGTTCAGGACGATGTCGCGCTGCGTCTGAAAGCGCTGTTCGGTGAGCGCCGGCAGCAGATACCCCATGCGGTCCGACTCGAGCCATAACGCCAGGTCGATCGCGCTCGTCGGCACCACCTCCCAGTAGTTGGTCCGGTCGGTGTTGGTGGAACCATTCAGCACCGCGCCGGCCCGCTGCAGCGGCGGGAAGTAGCCGGTGTCGTGGTGCGCCGATCCTTCGAACATGAGGTGCTCGAACAGGTGCGCGAAGCCGGTCTGCCCCGGCTGCTCGTTCTTCGAGCCCACGTGGTACCAGATGTTTACGGCCACGATCGGCACGTGATGGTCCTCGTGGACGATGACGTCGAGGCCGTTGGCGAGCTGTCGTATGGCGAAGGGCAGCGCACCCGGGTCCACGTCCGCATCGTAGCGGATTCTTTCCTCTTGACCGATCAAAGAAGTCGAAAATAGACTCAAATCTGAAAGTGAGACTCAGTCTCAGTGCGTCGACGCGGTCGCCGAGCCCGAAGCTGGCACTCGAAGGCGTTGCGCTGCACTACGGCGCGATTACCGCCCTCGACGCGGTGTCGCTCGAAGTGAGGGATCGGGAAATCCTGTGCCTGCTCGGGCCGTCGGGATCCGGCAAGTCGACGCTGCTTCGACTCGTGGCGGGCATCGAGCGGCCCGCCGCCGGGCGGATCCTCCTCGAGGGCGTGGAGGTGGCCGGTCCGACGCGATTCGTGGAGCCGGAGCGGCGGCACGTGGGCATGGTGTTTCAGGACTATGCCCTGTTTCCTCATCTGACGATTGCCGAAAACGTGGCGTTCGGACTCCGCGGCCGTTCCCGCTCCGAGATCGATGGGATCGTCGCGGCACTGCTCGACCGGGTGAACCTGCGGCGCTACGCCACGAATTATCCGCACATGCTGTCGGGCGGCGAACGTCAGCGCGTCGCGCTCGCCCGCGCGCTTGCGCCGCGGCCGCGCGTGCTGCTGATGGACGAACCGTTCTCCAGCCTCGACGGCCGGCTCCGCGACGACATCCGCAGGCATGCGATGGCGTTGCTCCGCGACACCGGCACCACAACGGTCGTCGTGACGCACGATCCCGATGAGGCTATGCGGATTGCGGACCGGATCGCGCTCCTCCACGGCGGGCGTCTCGTGGAATGCGCCCGCCCGGACGACTTGTACGCACGCCCCTTGACACTTGCCGCCGCGCGGATCTTCAGCGAACTGAACGAGCTTTGCGGCACGTGCGTGAACGGCGTCGTTCACACGCCGCTCGGAAGCTTTGCGGCGCCGCACCTGGAGGATCGGACTGCCGCAAAGGTATGCATCAGGCCGCATCATCTGCGGTTTGCCTCGAACGGGGATGGGATCCCCGCGCAGGTGATGAGCACTACGTTTCTCGGCGAGCTCGAACACCTGTCGCTGGCCGTCGCCAACATCGACATGCCCCTCTCCGCGCGCGTCCTCGGACGGACACACCTGCGGCCTCGGGATACCGTGTACCTGGAGGTCCGTCCGGAAGACGTCGTGATCGTTCCCCAGGACGACACCATTCAGGCCTCGCCTCAACCTTCGATCGGAGCACTCCAATGACTCGGCGTTTCGCCACTCGTCTCCTGCCTGCGTGCCTCCTGGCCTTTCTCGGGAGCGCCGCCGTTCCTGCCTCCGCCCAGGAGCTGAACCTCTACACGACGCGGGAACCGGGTCTGATCAAGCCGCTGATCGACGCGTTCACGAAGGCGACCGGCATCAAGGTGCGCAGCATCTTCGTGAGCGCCGGCCTGGCCGAACGCGTGACCGCCGAAGGCGCGAACTCGCCCGCCGACGTGCTGATGACGGTCGATTTGGGCAACCTCCTTGACCTCGTCGAGAAGCAGATCACGCAGCCGGTCCGGTCGGCGGTGCTCGAGCGGGCGATCCCCGCGAACCTCCGTGGGCCTAAGGGGGAGTGGTTCACGCTGTCACTGCGGGCGCGCGTGCTCTACGCCGACAAGGATCTCCCGCTCTCGTCGTTCACGTACGAGCGGCTCGCCGACGCGGCTTGGAGAGGGAAGGTCTGCATCCGCGCGGGACAGCACCCGTACAACACGGCGCTGATCGCCGCGTACATCGCGCGCTACGGCGAGGCACGGACCGAGGCGTGGCTGCGCGCCCTCAAGGCCAACCTCGCTCGTACCGCGGGGGGCGGCGATCGGGAGGTTGCGCGCGACATCATGGGCGGCATCTGCGACATCGGCGTGGGCAACTCTTACTACGTGGGGCTGATGCGGAGCGGAGCGGGAGGTCCGGCCCAGGAGAAATGGGGCGCGGCGATCAAAGTGATCCTGCCCACGTTCGAGGGGGGCGGGACGCACGTGAACGTCTCCGGTGCCGCGGTGGCGCGGCACTCGCCCAACCGCGCGGCAGCCGTGCGGTTCCTGGAATATCTCGTTTCGCCCGAAGCGCAGAAGATCTACGCCGAGGCTAACTTCGAGTACCCGGTGACGGCCGACGCGGCCGTGCATCCGATCATCGCCGCGCTGGGCAAACTGAAGGTCGACTCGGTCCAGCTCACCGACATCGTGCGCCACCGGACGACGGCGAGCCGGCTCGTCGACAAGGTCGGCTTCGACGATTGAGGTGGCCGGCGCCGGACGCGGTCTTTCCGATCCGCGGCTCTGGCTGGCCGCGTCCGGCCTCATCGCGCTACTGGCGGCGGCGCCGCTAGCCGCAATCGCTCTCACGGCGCTCCAGGGGTCGTCCGAACCCTGGCAGCACTTGATTGCCTACGTGCTGCCGACGGCCGTGCGTGAAACGCTGCTGCTGCTGGCCGGCGTCGGCCTGTTGACGGCGGTTGTCGGCACCGGCGCTGCGTGGCTGGTCACCGCCTACGACTTTCCCGGCCGCAGGCTCTTCGAGTGGTGGCTGCTGCTGCCACTCGCCGTCCCCACTTACATCGTCGCCTACGCGTACCTGGACGTCCTGCATCCGGTCGGTCCGGTGCAGTCGCTGATCCGGGCGGCGCTCGGTATCGAGAGCCCGCGAGACTTCCGGCTGCCCGACGTCCGGTCGCTGGCCGGCTGTATCGTCCTGCTGGGGTTCGTTCTGTATCCGTACGTGTACGTGACGACGCGCGCGATGTTCCTCATGCAGACGGCGAACGCCGTCGAGGCGGCCCGCACCCTCGGCGTTCGCCGGCGTGCCATCTTCCTTCGCGTCGCGCTGCCACTCGCCCGCCCGGCGGTTGCCGTCGGCCTCAGCCTCGCGTTGATGGAGGCGCTCAACGACATCGGCGCGTCCGAGTTCCTCGGCGTCCGGACGATGACGGTCTCCATCTACACGACCTGGGTCACCCGGTCCGATTTGCCGGGAGCCGCGCAGATCGCAGTGGCGATGCTCGCGCTCGTGCTGGGCCTCGTCGCGATCGAACGCTGGGCGCGACGCAAGCGCCGCTACGCGCAGGACGCGCAGCATCCGCGGCCGCTGACGGCCCACCGTCTCCACGGTGTGACCGCAGTTGCGGCGCTGATCGCTGTCACGATTCCAATCGTCCTCGGGTTTGTGATTCCGGCGGCCTATCTCGTCCACGCCGCGGCAACGCGCATTCGCTTCGCCGGACTCACGCCAAGCCTGGCTGGGGAAGCCGTGAACACGCTGGCAATCTCGCTCGTCGCCACCATGCTGACCGTCGCCGCCGGCGTGGTGGTCGTCTACGCCCTCCGTCTGCGGCAGACCCCGCTCACCGCGGTTCTGGCGCGTGCCGCCTCGCTTGGCTACGCGGTGCCGGGTACCGTCGTCGCCATCGGGCTCTTGCCCGTGGTGACCGGCATGGACGACGCCATCAACGCGGTCTTCCTGAACATGCGCGCCAGTCCTAAGGGACTGCTGATCCTCGGGTCCGGCGCCGCGCTCGTATACGCCTACGCCGTGAGATTTCTTACCGTAGCCGTCGGCGGCACAGAAGCGGGCTTCAGTCGGGTGTCGCGGTCGCTGGACGATGCGGCGAGCACGCTGGGAGCGTCTGTTGTCCGACGCCTATGGCAGATTCACCTGCCGCTCGTGCGCCCGGCGCTCGCTGCCGCCGCGCTGCTCGTGTTCGTCGACTGCATGAAGGAATTGCCCGCCACGTTGCTGCTCCGGCCGATCGGCTTCGAGACGCTCGCGACGCATCTGTACGGAGAAGCGGTACGGGGGACCTACGAGGACGGCGCAGTGGCCGCACTCCTCATCGTGCTGGTCGGTCTCGTTCCCGTGTCGCTGCTGGCGCGGCTGGGCCGTACGCCGGAGGCGGGCCACGTCGATGCCACGACGCCTGCCTCACGGGGGCGTTGAGTCAGCAGCGCCCACACGAGCCTTCTTCTCTTCTTGACAAGCGGATTCTTTCCTCTTGACCGACCGAAGAAGCCGCATATAGACTCGAATCTGAAAGTGAGACTCAGTCTCAGTTCTGTCTCATAACCGGTCTTCGTAAGGAGCTTCGACTTGCAGCGCCGTCCCATCTTTGCCGTCTTATTTGCCACGTGCCTTGCCCTCGTCTTCAGCGCCTCCTTGGCGGCGCAGCAACTCGATACCGACGGCGATCGCGGGCCTTCGGCGACCGAAGCCGGGGCCGCTACTCCCGCGCAGACCCAGCAGCAGCAAATCGAAGAACTGGAACGCCGCGTGGAGGTGCTGGCGGCCGAAGTCGAAAAGCTGCGCAGCGGCGAGGCGCCGGAGGTCGAGCTGAGCGACGAGCGCCGCCGGGCGCTCGGGCTCGCCCCCTCCGCTGCAGCGACCTACCGCCGGGCAACGCAGGGCATCTCGTTTGCCGGCTACGGCGAGATGCTGCTCGAGAACTTCGCGAGCGAGAACGAGGCCGGCCGTGGCGGCGCACCCACGACGCGCCTCGACTTCCTGCGCGCGATTCTGTACGCGGGCTACCGGTTCAATGACAAGTTCCTGTTCAACTCGGAGATCGAGATCGAGCATGCGGGCGAGACCTCCGTCGAGTTCGCCTATGTCGACTACCTGGCCACTGACAACCTGACGCTGCGCGGCGGCATGGTTCTGCTGCCGCTCGGCCTCACCAACGAGTTCCACGAGCCGACCGTGTTCGTGGGCGCCAAGCGCCCGGAGACGGAGCAGCGGATCCTCCCGTCGACGTGGCGGGAAAACGGCGCGGGGATCCTCGGATCGGCCGGGATGGTGAACTTCCGCGCCTACGTGACGAACGGACTCCGCGGTGCCGGGTTCACGTCGGCCGGGCTTCGCGGCGGCCGGCAAAAGGGGGCGAACGCGTTGGCGGCGAACCTCGCCTTCTCCGGCCGCGTTGACGTCACGCCCATTCCGGGCGTCTTCGGCGGCATCGGCGTCTACAACGGCGGCTCGGGCCAGGAGCAGGTACTGCTCGACGGCGCCCGCCTCGACGTCGGCACCACGATTCTCGAAGGCCACGCGCAGGCGCAGCTGAGGGGATGGGACGTGCGGGCGCTCGTCGCCGAAGCCTCGATTGACGAGGCAGGGGCAGTGAGCCGCGCGCTGCGGCTGCCGGCGAACACGCCGATCGCCGAGACGATGCGGGGCGGCTACGTCCAGGTGGGCTACGACATCCTGTCGCAGACCGCCGCCTCGGAGCTGTCGGTGATGCCGTACTTCCGATACGAGCAGGTGAACACCCAGCACCGGATTCCCGCCGGCTTCACGCGCGATCTCTCACGTGACGGTACGTTCAACACGCTGGGCCTCGAGGTGAAACCGATTCCGAGCGTGGTGATCAAGACCGACTACCAGTGGATCACCAACGCGGCGGACACCGGCCGCAATCAGTTCAACATCAATCTCGGGTACGCGTTCTGACCATGCATCGGACGCTTTGGGCGCTCGGCGTCGGACTCTGCATGACCGCGGCGACCGCGCAGGCACAGGGGATCACCCGCCACGAGGCGCTGGCAGACGTCTATCCGGGCGCCGCGATCCGCGCCGAGCAGCTCTTCCTGACCGCCGCGCAGCTCAGGCAGGCCGCCGCGGTTGCAGGATCAGAGGCGCCGTCGCCGCTCGTCGCGCGCTACCTCGCCTCGCGCGACGGCCGGCTCATCGGCCGCGCCTATGTGGATACCCATGTGGTGCGCACCAAGAAAGAGAGTCTGCTGATCTCGCTCGACGCCGACGGCCGCCTGCTGCGTATCGACGTGACCGCCTTCCTCGAGCCGCCCGAGTACCGCGCGTCGGAGCCGTGGCTGCGCCAGTATCGCGGCCGCGCCCTGACCGAGGACCTCGGCCTCAACCGCGCCATCCGGCCGATCGCCGGCGCCACGCTGACCGCTCGCGCGACCAATGCGGCCGTGCGTCGCGTGCTGGCCATCGACCGGATCCTCGACACAGGAGACCACCCGTGAAGCGCTGGGAACGCTGGAGCCTCAACAGCCTGTCGCTCGCCGTGGCCGTGACGGGCTTCGCCTATTTCTGGATGAAGTACCTGATCGAGCCGCAGGATCCGTTCGCCGTCGTGAACCATCCGTGGCAGAGCGCGATGCTCAACCTGCACGTCGTCGCGTCGCCCGTGCTCATCCTCGTGTTCGGGATCGTCTTCAACTCCCACGTCATGAAGAAGCTGCGGGCGCCGCGACTGCCAAACCGGCGGACCGGGTGGGTCTCGCTGGCGACCTTCGCGCTCATGGTGCTCTCCGGCTATTTCCTGCAGATCGGCTCGAGCGAACTGTGGCTGCAGGCGCTCGTGGCCGCGCACGTGGCCAGCGGTGCCGTGTTCACGCTCGCGTACGGCGCGCACCTCCTCATCACCTTCCGGCTCGCTCGGGCACGCGAGCGGCAGGGGTCGGTCGCATTCGAAGTCGCATGAAGCCGCTCGCCGCGTTGTTCATCGCGGCGGCTGCCGTCGCCGCGTCTGCCGACGATCGCGGTCTCGAGTTCGTGACACGCGACGCGTATCTCATGGGGACGCGCGCGCAGCTGGCGGTCTTCGCGCCGACACGCGACGCGGGGCTTTCCACGTTGGGCACCGCGCTCGACGTGCTCGAAGCCACCGAGCAGGAGCTCAGCACATGGCGCAAATCGAGCGACGTCTCGGCCCTGAACCGACAGCCGGTTGGACAGCCGTGGCACGCATCGGCCAGCCTCTGCCGCACGTTCGAGGAGGTCTGGCGCTGGCAGGCCGCAACCGGCGGCGCGTTCGATCCGGCGATTGGCCGACTTCTTTCCGCCTGGGACATTCACGGCAGCGGCATCCGTCCGACGCCCGAGCAGACGTCGCGCGCCGTGGCCGCATCCGGTTTGCGGCTCCTGGCCTTCGACCCGAGAACGTGCACGGTGACGCGCCGCGCCGACGTGACGCTCGACGCCGGCGCCTTCGGCAAGGGCGACGCGCTGGACCGTGCCGAGGCGTCGCTCGGCAGCGGCCCGTGGCTGATCGATCTCGGCGGCCAGGTCTCGGTTGGCGGTCCGGGCCCCGCGGGAGGATGGACTGTCGACATCGCCCACCCACGGCACCGCGACCGTCCACACCTGCGGGTGGGTCTCAGCGAAGGCTCCCTCTCGACGAGCGGCGGCTCGGAGCGAAACGTGACGGTCGGCGGCGTGCGCATCTCGCACATCTTCGACCCGCGTACCGGTCAGCCCGCCGCATTCGATGGTTCGGTGACGGTATGGCATCGGCGCGCGCTTGCGGCCGACGCGCTGTCGACGGCGCTGTTCGTCATGGGACCGGCGGAAGGGTTGCAGTGGGCCGAATCGCGCGGAATTGCCGTGCTGTACCTGGTACCCGGCACCAACGGGACGATGCGCGCGACCGCGTCAGCGGCGTTCCGAGAGCTTTTCGGAGAGACGAAGTCGTGAGTGTGATCGTCGGGATGAGTTGATGGAAAGAGCCCGCCGGGTGCTGACACACCCGGCGGGCAGTGTCGAACGCACGGTTCTGGGTGGAACCAATCACGCGCTGCGCGCATGAGAGCGCCCGACGCCCGCTAGTGTACGGGCCCGCCCCCATGGCGCGCAAGGAGGGGTGCGTCATGCGGTATCTGAGGGCACAGCGGTCCGTTCGGTTCCTCGTTTGCGCTTCATTTGCCTGTCTTCCGGCCGCGCCCGTCGTCGCGCAATCGACGAACGGACAGCGGCCTGACGTCGCGCTCGCCGGAGTCGTGCGCGACGGCTCGGGTGGCGCCATTCCCAGGGCCACCATCGTCATTCACCAGGATCCACCAGGTCTCGAACGGGTGACCGAAGGCGGCGGCGACGGCACTTTCTCGGTCGCGCCGCTCTTACCGGGACGCTACGTCGTCAGCGTGGCGGCTCCCGGCTTTGCGGTCGCAACACACCGCGTCGAGATCCCGCTCGCGGCGCCGCTGAGCATCACCCTGACTCCTGCGGCGATCGTCGAACACGTCGTGGTGGTGTCGGGCTCGCGCCAGCAAGAGCTCCGAGACACGTTGAATGCGCGCGTCGATGTCATTACGCGCAGCCGTATCGAGGAAACGGGGGGGCAGGAGACCGTCGGCGAAGTGCTGCGCGAGCTCCCGGGCGTCCTGACGCGGCGCGGATCGGAAACGGCGGGTGCGGCAGGAGAGCAGATTCAGGGCATCGACTCGCGACAGGTCCTCGTGCTGCTCGACGGACAGCCGCTCGTGGGGGCGCGCGGCATCAAGCGTGGCGGGGTGCTCAACCTGGATCGCCAGTCGACCGCGCGGCTCGAACGGGTGGAGGTCGTCAAGGGCGCGGCGTCGGCGCTCTACGGGTCGGAAGCGATCGGGGGCGTCATCAACCTGATTACGCGCGAACCGGCAGCGCCCGTCGATGCGACCGTCGCCATCGCCGGCGGCAGCCTCGGCGTGTTCGGCGCTCGAATCGATGGCGGCTTCAAGCGCGAGCGGGCCTCGGGCGTCTTCAGCGTCGAGCGCCACCAGCACGACGGGTTCGATCTCACGCCGGGGACGTTCGACACGACCGGGGCGCCATATCGGCGGTACGACGTGCTGGCCAAGCTTCAGCGCCGGTTCACCCCGGCGTTCTCCCTCGGCGGCCTGATCACGGGATACCGCAACGACACGGGCGGTCGGTCGATTGGCGAGCTCGGTCCACAGGAAGACGACATTCGCGACCACGCCCTCAGCGTTGGCCTCACGACGAGCGGACTTGTCCGCGGACGCACGACCGTCACGGCTCGGGGGTATCTGTCCCGCTATTTCGAACGTGCGGAGGGCCGTCTCGGGCCGCCGCGTTCGACGCCTCTGCCGCCCGGCACGCTCGAACAGCGCCTTGGTAAGGTCGAGCTGACGGCGGCACACGCGGTCAGTGCGCGGCAGATGCTTCAGGCCGGCGCCGAGTGGTCGCGCGATCACTACGAGGGCACCAATCGCGTGCGCGACGAGGCGGGTGGACACGAAGCCGACTCGATCGTCGCGTGGGGCCAGCATCGCTGGAGTCCGGCTGGCGGCCTGGCAACGACGGTCGGCCTCCGCGTGGACCGGCGATCAGGCTTCGAGACGGCCGTGTCGCCGAAACTCGCGGCGAGTCTTCGCCTGACCGAGACGCTGCGCGCCCGCGCGTCCTATGGGCGCGGCTTCCGGGCGCCGGACCTCGGGCAGCTCTATTACCGGTTTCTGAGTCCGTCCAACTTCTACCAGGTCATTGGCAATCCCGCGCTCGAGCCGGAGCTTTCGGACTCATGGCAATTCGGCGGCGACTACACGACGCCGGGGCGACGCGCGCGCATCGGCCTGAACGTGTTTCGCAACGACGTTCGCGACCTGATCGAATCGGTCAGCCTCGGCTTCGTCGCCAGCCCGGCGCAACTGGAGGCGACGCTTGCCCGTGAAGGCCTGGATCCGTCGTTCCGCCCCGCGCTCGGACGCCTGCTCTTCACGTACCGGAACCTCGCCGACGTGGTCACTCAGGGAATGGAGGCGGACGGCGAAGCGGCGCTCACGCGCGCCATCACGATCGGGGGCGCCTACACGTTCCTGTCGGCCCGCGATGTCGAGAGCGACCTTGCGTTGACCGGTAGGCACCGTCACCACGGGCACGTCCGGTTCACGTGGCAGCCGGACCGCGTGGGCCTGCGTGCCAGCCTGCGCGGAACGATGCTCAGCTCGTGGATTGCGGCGCGCGCCACCGCCGCCGGCGGCGGCGTGCAGGACACCGTAGCGCCGCGCTTCGCACTGTGGGACTTGTTCGTCTCGCAGCGGATCGGCCGAGGGCTCTCGGCCTTTCTCACCATCGACAACCTCGCGGGCAGCCAGGATCCAAACACCGGCGTCCTCCTGCCCATCGGGGCGCCGGCACCGATTTTCCGCCCTGACGCCGGACGCACGGCCCGGGTGGGTGTGCAGTGGTCGCTGGCGACCCGCTGACGGCACCGGAAGGAGAACGATCATGCCGAATCCGCTGAGAGCTCTCTCGTTCGCGGCCCTCGTCGTGCTCGCAGCGCGCCCAGCCGCCGCTGGACCCGGCGTCCTGCTGCTCGCGCATGGCGGTCGCGCGGAATGGAACGCTCGTGTCACGGAGCTGGCGGCTCAGGTCGATCGCGAGATGCCGACCGAAACGGCGTTCGGGATGGCGACGCGCGCCAACATCCAGGCTGCCGTCGATCGCCTGGCGGCGCGTGGGGTCACGGAAATCGTCGCGGTCCCGCTCTTCGTGTCATCCTGGAGCTCGGTCATCACATCAAGCGAATATCTCCTCGGCCTGCGCGCCGACGCTCCGGCCGCTCTCGCCCGCTACGCGAAGATGGACCACGGGCAGCAGGGCGCGCACGGCGCGGATGCCGACGGCACCGTGCCCATCAAGGCGCTTGTGCCGGTTCGGATGACGCCCGCGCTGAACGACCACCCCATCGTCGCCGACATCCTGGCGCGCCGGGCGCGTGCTATCAGCCGCAGCCCGACGCAGGAGGCGGTGGTCATCGTGGCGCACGGTCCGAATGAGGAGGACGACAATCGCCGATGGCTGACCGACATGGGCTCTTTGACGAAGCGCGTAGCGGCGCTCGAACCGTTCGCCGCCGTCGAGTGCCTGACGCTGCGCGACGACGCGCCGCGGCCCGTGCGCGATCAGGCCACTGCCGACCTGCGAGCACTGGTCGAACGGCACACCCGTGACGGAGGGCGAGTGCTCATCGTTCCCCTGCTCATCTCGTTCGGCGGTATCGAGCGGGGCCTCTACGAACGGCTCGACGGGCTGAGCTACACGATGGCGGAGGCGGCTCTCATGCCCGACAGCAGACTGGTTGCGTGGGTGCTCGCGGTGGCGCGAGCGGGGACACCTCAATGAACGACACACATGAACGAAACCAGGAGGCACTGTCCAGACGGGCGAAATGGGCCGTCTACCAGTGCCCCAAGGGATGCGTGCACGTACGGCTGCAGAACGTGACGCTGACGCTCAGCCCGTGCGAATTCGCGCAGTTCGTGGAGATGCTCGGCGACGCCTACGTGCGCCTCGGCGTGCGTGCCGCCGTCGCCACACTCCGTCCACAGTGAGGCGCAGGGACACGAGGCCGGGTAGTAGTCTGGTTTCACTACCTTGGCAGCCAATTCACTCCGCGCCGAAGATCGGGATCGGGTCGATGAGACGACTACATCCGTGTTTGCGTGCGGTGGTGCTCGCCACGCTGCTCGTCCACACAGGGGCCGTGCTGCTCGGATCGCTGCGCGCCTGCTGGGCGGACGGCCACACGCACGCCGGTGGGGCGGCTGAGTGCCCCATGCACACTCGCCCGGAGCGCGAGGGCGCGCGGGCGGCCCATCACGGTCACCACGGTCACGCCGCTGACGCAGCCGATACCGCTCGCCGCACCGAGCAGATCACGTGCAGATGCACGGACGACCTGATGGCGCCGGATGCCGGTGCGGTTGCCGTCGTCACGCTGCCCGCATCCATGGCGACGTCGCTCGACGTACGGTTCATGGCTGTCGCCGGCGAACGCTCGCCCAGGCAGATCCGACCCTCGCCGCTCTTCCCTCCCCCGCGCCTTCCCTTCTCCGCCACGGTCTGAAGCGGTTTTCAACCGGCTTGGGCGCGGGCTGCTGTACCGCGCCAGAGTCCCGTTCCGGGGAGGCAACATGGGTCGGCGATCCCTTTTCGTTCAGTGTGTCCGAGTACTCAGTGTGTTTCTCTGCATCAACACCGCGAACGTCGCGCACGCGCGGGCGCAGATCGAGGCTGTCGTCCGCGGACAGGCGGTGGCTGCCGCCGATGGGTCCGCGCTCTCCGATGCCGCGGTGACGCTCACGCCGGCCGGCACCGGCGAGGCCGTGCAGACGACGGCCGATGCAGCAGGCCGGTTCCTGTTTGCCGGAATCAGGCCCGGCGTGTACGTGCTGTCGGTCGCGAGAGACGGGTTCGCCCCCCGCGAGGTGCGTGTGGTGGTGGAGCCGCGTGAGGTTCGATCTCTGACCGTGGCGCTCGATATTGCCGGGATCGCGGTCAGCGTGAAGGTCAGTGGGGACGCACCGCTCCCAAGCACGCATTCACCCAGCTCGACCCTGCTCACCAGCGACGCGCTCGAATCGATGCCGGTGCTCCAGCGGACCAACCTCCCCGAGGCGCTCGTGACCGCAGCGCCAGGCATGATTCGCGGGCATGACGACTTCGTCCACGTTCGCGGCCAAGAGGTGGCGCTCAACCCGTTGATCAACGGCGTGTCGTTCTGGGAGAACCCGCATGGACTGTTTTCGAGCGGGCTCAGTCCCGACGTGATCGAGTCGGCCAACGTCATGACCGGCGGGTTCTCCGCACAGTACGGAAACCGCTTCGGCGGGATCGTCGACATCGTAACCAAGTCGGGCTTCACTCTCCGGAACGCCGGCAGCGTGACACTCAGCGCCGGTGACGCGGGACGCAGAAATGCCGGTGGTGAGTTTGGGGGATCGAGAGGGCGGCTCGGCTACTACACGTACGGGGCGTTCTCCGAATCAGATCGGTTTCTGGGCCCACCCGACCCCAGCGCGATCCACGACGAGGGGCGCAGCGCGCATCTCTTCGTACAACTCGATGCCGCGCTGGGCGCGGCCGGCGCCCTTCGCGGCATTGTGATGGGCGACGGCGCCAACTTCCAGATTCCGAAGACACCGCTCGACATGGAGCTTCGGCCTGCGGCCCGCGCCGACCAGCGCACGCGGCAGCAGACCGCCATCGCCGGGTGGTCGCGCGCATGGTCGGGGGCGTTCGTGTCGGCATCCGGGTACGAGCGCTGGTCCCGCTCGAGGCTGCTGCCGGCGTCCGGGCAGCTGACGGCCCGGGCGAGTCTCGTGCGCGAGCTGGTGACGCTCGGCGGCAAGGTCGACGTGACGGGAAGCGCCGGCCGGCACCTCCTGAAGGTGGGCACCGACATCGTGCGCCTCCATCCACGCGAGGACCTGACGTACGACTACGCGGGATACAACGCCTTCACGCATCTCGTGGGCCTGCCACACATCCACATCACGGGACAGACGATCACGTTCAGCGGGCGCGACACGGGCGATCAGGCGAGCGCGTACGTGCAGGACACGGTGCAGATCGGCACGCGCGTCACCGCGGATCTCGGCGTGCGGGTTGATCACTACACCCTCGTTACCGCGGCCACCCACGCCAGCCCGCGCGCGAACCTCGCAATCGAGACCGGCGGCGGCGCGGTGATCCATGCGTCATACAACCGCTTCTTCGTTCCGCCGCCCATCGAAGGGGTGCTGTCGAACGGCGCAGGGCTGACGCGATCGATTCGTGAAATCGGACGTGCCCTGCCGGGGATCGACCCGACGATCGAGGATCAGCTCGAGACCGGCGTGACCACGCGCGTGGGTGTCCTTCAGACGGCGCTGACCGGTTACTTCCGAGCGATTGACGGCCCGGTGCATACGACCGTCTGGCCCGACTCGCGTATCTACTCGTACGCGAGCTTCGATCGCGGACGCGCGTACGGCCTGGAGCTGAGAGGGGACGCACCTGGACTCGCTCGCTACGGCGTCAGTGCCTACGTCAACTACGCCGCGGGACGCGTCGATTTCCAGAATCCGGTCACCGGCGGATTCGTCACCGACGCCGCGCATCTGAGCGAGACGAACCGGTTCCCGGCGCCGATGGATCAGACACACACTCTTACGGGCGGCCTGACCTACCGCCATGCGGCGACGGGGCTCTGGGCCGGTACGACGATCGCATACGGCAGCGGCACGCCCATCGGTCACGGCGGCGATCACGGGCACGACGCGGCCGATGCGGACCACGGACCCGCCCATCCCGACGGCCGCGTGGCACGGGTTCCAGGGTATACGGCTGCCGACGTCACCTTCGGGGTGGATCTGCTGCGCGACGGCCACCGGCGGCCGCGCCTGATCCTCCGGCTGGACGTCCAGAACCTGACGAACGACGTATATGTGATTGCCCGCGAGAGTGAGTTCTCTCCCGCGCAGTACTGGGTGCCGCGCCTGATTTCCGCGACCGCCAGAATCCAATTCTGATCGCGGTTCAGCGGACCGGTATGAGCGGAATCTTCCCCGGCAGGCGTCCGAGGAAGGGCACCTCCATCGCGCGCGCGAGCTCCTCGCCGCCGCCATACCCGAAGATGTCCGCCTCGTGATGGCAGTTCGGGCACGCGTAGTAGCTCATGTTCTCGATCACGCCGATCGGCCTGATGTTGAGCTTTTCGTACATCCGGATGGCGCGGCGCGTATCAGCGAGCGACACCTGCTGCGGCGTGGTCACGAGAATCGAGCCGGCGACCGGCACCGTCTGGCTCAGGCTCAGGGCAACGTCGCCCGTGCCGGGCGGCATGTCCACGATCAGGTAATCGAGGTTCTTCCATGCCACGTCGCGGAAGAACTGCTGAATGGCGCCGTGGAGCATGGGGCCCCGCCAGATCACCGGCGCATCGTCTCCGGTCAGAAACCCCATAGAGACGACCTGCAGCCCGTACTTCTCCGCGGGCAGAATCTGCTTGCCGTCGGTCGCGAGCTGCGTCTGCTGCAGCCCCAGCATGATCGGCACGTTCGGACCGTAGATGTCGCCGTCGAGGATGCCGACGCGGCCGCCGCATCGCGCGAGCGCCAGCGCCAGGTTGACCGCCACCGTCGTCTTGCCGACTCCGCCTTTGCCCGCGCCGACCGCGATGACGTTCTTCACCCCGGGGAGTGGTGTCCGGCCGGTCTCGGGCGCCGAGACGGACCGCACGTTCGCGGTCATCTGCACGTCGACATCGGTCACACCGGGACGCGCGCGCACGGCCGCCACCGCCTGTTCGCGCATCTGGTCCTTGACGGGACAGGCGGGGGTCGTCAGCTCGATGGTGAAGGCGACGCGCCCGCCCTCGATCACCAGATTCTTCACGAACCCGAGCGACACGATGTCGCGCCGCAGATCGGGATCGACAACCGCCTTGAGCGCGGCGAGCACGGCGTCGCGGTCGATGACTGAGGACATCCCGTTCATCTTATCGCCTCGGGGTGCGCGGTTTCGAACAGCCGCCGTCCCTCGTTCGTGAGCAGGATCCAGAGCGCGTAGACGCCAAGCGCGGTACCGAACGGAAATACGAGCAGGTTGACGACGGCCAGTCCCAGCATGACGGCACGGCCAAGCGGATGCCGCCGACGGAGCCGCGCGGCAACCCAGATGTGGACCACCCCCCAGATCAGCGTAAAGGCGCCGATCGAGGCGAACACGGCCGCCGTCAGACCGGCGGCGAACGCCACCGACTCCCCTTCCGGACCGACGAGGATCGCGAGCGCGCCGGCCGCGAGCAGGAGCATCGAGAGCCCGACGAGCGTGGCGAGCGCGCCCCAGAGAGTCGCCAGAATGGCGAGCAGCCGGAGGTGACGTTCCACTACGCGACGAGAACGCGCAGCTCGATGCGGGTCGGCGGATCGTGAAGAGGAGCGAGCGTGAACTGCAAACGCGTGCCGTCGAGCACGCCGGCGGGGACGAGGACCTGCAGCTCATGCCGGCGCAGCTCGGCGCCGCTCCCCTGACACCGGCTGCACGGCTCGGTCCACGACTCGCCGCGGCCACCGCACGCGCCGCAGGTGCACGGCACGGGGACACTGAGGGGAACCCTCGTGCCTTCGCGCGCCTCGCGGGGCGAGAGCTGAATCGTCGCGCTCAGCGCCGCCGCGCGCTCGTCGGCAAGAAAGGAGCGACGGATCCGGTCGACCGCTGGTGCCATCGACGGAAAGTCGATCCCGATCTCATCGGCAAAGCAGTCGGCGAACGAATGCACGATGCCGCCCATCGACAGCTGTTACCTTATGGGCCGCCGAACGAGAAGTCAACTTGACGGGAGTGGGCTGGAGTGCCTGGAGGTGCCTGAGGTGCGGGCTTAGCGGGCGCCGAGCGTCAGCAAGAGCTCCTTACGAAGCGCCTCGTCCATGTCCTCGAGCTTGAGTGAGTTCTCGCACTCGTCGCAGAGGATCTCGAGGACCTGCGGCCGGCCCTCTTCGGAGACCTCGACCCGCGCCTCGTCCAGGTGCACGACGTGCATCTGGAGCGTTTTCACCAGGAAATTCTGGTCGTTCCCGCAATTGGGACAGGTGAGCGCCACGCGCGTCTCCTCTTTTGTCGTCAACGGCATCCCCCTTCGTGAACGCCCCGGGCGCGTCCTTCAAGTCGATTGTAGGGGATGGGATCACCCAGCGCAATGCAGAAAAGGCCCGGGGGCTCAAGCTGGGCTGTCGGGTGTCCAGGGGTCAGACCAGTGCCGGATAGTGCACGTCGGACCCCGTAACCCGTGCGAAGGGGGTGAGCCCATGGCGGGGGGCCTCGCGGGGCGACATGATGTGCCGCACCTCGACGCCCCGGGCGACCAGGGCGTCGGCCACGAGCTGCCGGTGGCACTGCCACCATTTGGCCTCCGCGCACATCACGGCGGCACGGCGGTCGCGTGCAAACGCGAGCAGCGCGTCGAGCGCGTCGGCGAACTCGCGGGTACCCATATGGTCGGCGTACCCGCGGAACCCCTCGTGCCGCCACCCGGCATTTGGCGAATCGCGCTTCGGCTTCCGCAGGCCGCCCAGACCAGGAAGGTGTACGTAGTCGATGCCATGGGCGGCCAGGAAGGCGGCCAGCGACTCGCGCGAGAAATGCGGATGGCGCCGTGAGCGCGGGACGGTCCGCACGTCGGCGATGCCGGTCACCCCATGCGCCTGCAGCAGCTCGAGAAACGCCTCCGCGGTGCGCGTCGAATGACCGATGGTGAAAATCATCCGACGTACACGAGCCGCGCGTCGACGGCGCAGCCCGGAAACAGCCGTTCCGCCGCGCGCCGATAGGTCTCGAGCTGTGTGCGGTGCTCGTCACGCGCGCGGCCGGTCTTGAACTCGAGCACCATCAGGCGATCCGGGGCGGCGCGAATGAGGCAGTCGATGGTGCCGCGCACCGCGCCGCCATGGACGCGCATCGTGAACGGCACTTCGTGCAGGCGCTCGCCGGCGCCGTAGAGGTCGCGCACCTCCGGATGAACGCAGATCGCGCGATACGCGTCGGCGGCACGAGCCGCGATATCAACCGCGGCACGATCGGCGGGCATCTCACGCATCTCATCCCATCGAAGCATGCGGAGTGCCGCCTCCTGCGCGGCCGGGCCCTCCGGTCCGTCGAAGCCGTAGCGCTGCACCATGCGATGGACCAGCCGGCCGATGCGCCGCTCGGCTTCGCCGCGATCGACCGGCACCACCGCCGACGCCGGGCGCGACACGCGCGGTTCCGCGGTGAGCGGCGCGAGGTGCACGGCCGCTCGCGATGGCACAGATGCGGCCGCAGAGGGGATCGTCCGATCGGCGCCCTCCTCGTCCCGGCAGACGCGAAACCGGTGGACGCCACCGGACGAGGCGCGCCACTCAACGACTTCCTGCCCCGCAGCACCGGCACACTCGCGCAGCAAGGCGGGCGGGAGCACCTCCGCGAGGCTGCCGCGTCCCGGCACGACGGCGCCGTCCTTGAGCACCGTCGACAGATACAGGCGGTCGCGCGCGCGGGTCAGCGCCACGTACAGCAACCGCTTGGTTTCCTCGCGTTCGCGCGCTGCACGCTCCTCGTCGACGTCGCTTGCGAAGTCGCCGACGGCAACCGCGGCGCCGCCGCGCGACCAGCGCACGGGATCCCGCCGATTGGCCGTGCCGCGCGCGAGATTCACCAGAAAGACGACCGGGAATTCGAGCCCCTTCGACGCGTGGACGGTCATGAGGTTCACCGCGTCAAGGGCATCGATGACGGCATTGGCGTCGTCGCCGAGCGCCAACCGATCGAGGTGCGCGGCCAGACGCGCCAGCGTCGCGTAGCCGCGATTCTGCAGGCGCCGCAGCAGCGCGCGGATCTTCTTCAGGTTCTCCCAGGCCTGCGCCAGCCGCGGACCGCGGAGCTCGAATGCATAGGCCGATTCGGCGAGGACGAGATCGACGAGTTCCGCGGGCGGAATCCGATCGACGAGCGACCGCCAGCGAGCGGTCGATGCCCTGGCCTCGGCGAGCGCTCGCGCGTCGTGCTCACCCAATGCCGCCGCCGCGGGGGGAAGCGCCGGAGCGGCGAGCACGTCGGCGAGCGCCGGCGCAAGCACGCGGAGTGCTTCATCCGAGATGCCGAAGACGCGCGACCGCATGAGGGCTGCGGCACGCAGATTCGACTGGGGGTCCGCGAGGTACCAGATGAGCGCCAGCACGTCTTTGATCTCGTCGGCGTCGAAGAAGCCCAGGCCCTTGTAGACGTACGTGCGGAGGCCGCGCCGGGCGAGCGCCGCCTCGAACTCCCGGTGGCTCTCGCGCGACCGGAAGAGGATGGCCACGTCGCCGGCGCGCGCGGGGCGGGCGATGCCCGTCTCGCGGTCGCGGACGGCCACCCCCTCCGCGACGATCCGCGCGATCTCGGCCGCCGTGATGTCGGCGCAGCGATCGGGGGTGTCCGCGACCACGAGCCCGAGTGGATCCCGATGTACGTAGGCCGGGTCCCGCGAAGTGGACCCGGCATCCGCGATAGGAAATCGATCCGCCTCCTCGTACTCGAACGCCTCATCGCCCACCGTCTTGTCCACGTCCAGGCAGACGTCGTTGACGAAGGCGAGGAGCGCCGGCACGGCGCGGAAGCTGTGCGAGATCGACCGCCGCACGTCGCCGTCGGGCCGGAGCCGCTCGATCTGCCGCGCGGCCTCACGCAAGATCGCGACGTCCGCGTCGCGAAACCCGTAGATCGACTGCTTCCGGTCGCCGACGATGAAGATCGACGGGGGCAGGGGGCCGGTGGCCGCGAGGCCCGCGCCCTCTCCCCATGATTGGATGAGCAGCGCCACGAGCTCCCACTGCGCGCGGCTGGTGTCCTGAAACTCGTCGACGAGCACATGGTGATAGCGCGACTCGAGCCGGTAGCGGCTGCGCGAGAACTCGTCCATCCGCCCAAGCAGGTCGAGCGCGCGCAGCAGCAGATCCGAGAAGTCGAGCACCGCATGCGCGTCGAGCACGCGGCGGTACTCGCGTTCGGCGATCCGGAACATGCGCCAGATGCCGCGCGAGACGAGCACGTTGACGTCGCGCCGGTACGCGGCGATGACGCCTGCGATCGACGCGGCGTGCGTCGCCACGAGATCCGTGTGCGTCCGCCAATCGATGTCGGATGCGAAGGCGCGCCGCGGGAGACGGGATCGGCTGCGCGGGTTCCCCTCCTGCGTGACGAAGTACTGCCGGGCGCGCGCCATGATCGACTGGACGAGCACCGCGTCGACGACGCTCGTTGCTTCGACTGCCTCGCGAAGCCCGCGAAGGCCGCGGACCAGGATCGTGAACGCGGGATCGAGCGGACCCGTCAGCGCGAACCGTTCGAACCCGCCGCGCATCGCATCGATGACGGCGAGGAGCGCCGCAGCCGCGCGCGCGGCCGCCGCCCGCACGGTGAGGTCGGCAGCCTGCCGGCCGAGCGCGGCGCCGAGCACGCGCGGCGCCACGAGGCGCCGCTCGAGGAGCGCGGCGAGCGCGGCGCGCGTTCTCCGCTCCCCAAGGTGCGCGAAGACCAGCGCCACCTGCTCGTCTTCACGCGCGACGGACCGGCAGATCCGCAGCGCGCGGTCGAGCGCCTCGTCGACCAGACGCGGCAGCTCCGTTTCGTCGGCCACGGAAAAGCCGGGGTCGAGGTCCGCTTCGAGTGGAAACTCCCGCAGCAGCGACAGGCAGAACGCGTCGATCGTGCTGATGGCGATGTCCGAGGTCCGGTCGCGCAACTCCCGCCACCGCGCCGCCGGCAGCTCGCCGCGCGCGGCCGCCTCGCGCAGCGTCGCGAGGATCCGCTCGCGCATCTCGGCGGCGGCCTTCCGTGTGAACGTGATGGCCAGGATGTTGGCAGGGTCGACGCCGGCGCGCAGCAGATTGATGTAGCGATCGACGAGCACGCGCGTCTTGCCGGTGCCGGCCGACGCCTCGAGCGCGACGTTGAAGCGCGGATCGGCCGCCCGCGCGCGCGCGGCCTGGTCGCGGTCCACGAGCGACGCGTCACTCGTCGCCAACGTAGTCCTTCCGGCAGACGGAGGGAAACGCGCAGCGCGCGCAGAGCCGCAGCTCGTGAGGCCGCGGCGGAAATTCGCCGCGCTCGATCGCATCGACCGCCGCGACCAGCCGGTCCCGCGCGCCGGCGAGCACCGCTTCGACCCCTGACGCCGTCGTGCCCGGGCGGATGACCGGAACGACGGCGCGCGCGCCCGTGAACGCCAGGTACGCCGCTTCGTCGATCGCCCATGCCGCGCCTTCCCCGGCAGCCAGCTGTTCCTGGGCACACAGCGCGTAGATGGACACCTGCAGCGCCCGTTTTGGATCGGGCGGGTATCCAGACTTGTAATCGAACACGCGCAGCCGGTTTCCGGGGAGCAGATCGACCCGGTCGGCAATGCCTTTGAGGGGTATCCGCCCGCGTCCGTTCCCCCCCAGTGCGAACTCGCCTTCGAACTCGTGCTCGATCCAGCGCCCGCGCACCTCGTCGGGGTGCGCGGCTTCGAGCTCGAGCACGAGATCGGCGATGCCCGCGGATACCGCCGATCCGAAGAGCCGTGCGCCTTCGAGCGCGGCGTCGATCTCGGGGAGCGCGGCCAGCATCGGCTCCGCCGCCGTCCGGAACAGCACGCGCGCCTCCTCCAGGCGGTCGACGGTAATCGCGCCTCCGCCGCGCGCCTCCCACGCCTCGAAGAAGCGCTGCAACACCTCGTGGACGAACCGGCCGCGCGCGCGCGGCGACCGCGCCGGCTCGTCCTCCAGCGGTTCCTCGAGCCGCAGCACGTTGGCGGCGAAATATCGAAACGGGCAGTCCTGATACCGCTCGAGCGCGCTGACGGCGTACGCAGGCGGCCGATGGCCACGCGTCGCCCCGGGGCGCTCGCGCGGCTGCGCAGCGGCATCGATGCGGCGACGCGCCGCGGCCCGGGCGCCGGCGGCCAGGTGCTGCGTTTCCACCGGCTCGAGCGCGAGCGCCTCATGCTCGAAGATGCGGACCGACGATGCGGTGCGCTCGACGCGCACCAGATCCGCCGACGTCACCACATCCAGCAGCGGTGACGCGGCCACGAGTGCGTCGTCTTCGAGCGTGAAGGTCGAGACGACCAGCACAGACGAAGGCAGCCGCAGCAGATCGGTGAACGCGCCGCGGATCCCGTCCACGCGCTCGGATTCCGAAGGCCACCCGAGCTCGCGCAGGAGCGCGCGCGGATAGAAGATGTTGCGCCGCGGCGACTCGGGCCACTCTGCATCAACCAGACCTGCGAGCTGCACGAGATCGAAATCGCCGAATCGGGCGCTGTCGGCGTCGATCACATGCACGCCGCCCTCGCCGGTGAGGGGTGTAAACGTGTGCGCTTCGATCCCGCGCCTGATGATCGCCACGACCGGCTCGAAGTCGACCGGTGTCGCGTCGAACCGCGCATGCGCGTCGCGCAGGGTGGTCAGCACGTCGAGCGTCGCCGCACGCGCCCGGAGCAGCCGCGGGCGCAGCGGATCGGCGGCATCGGGCAGGCGTTCGTGGCGCGTCAGGAACGTCAGGAGGCAGTCGAGATGTGCCGCGGTGGATGCGGGCTCGCTCAGCGGGCGCAGCTCGTGTGCGAGTGTCACCAGCAGCCGACCCGCGCGATGCGCCGCAGCCAATCTGCCTGGGCGGTCCTCCCACGCAGTGACGACGGCTTCGAGCGCGTCGAGCCCGCCGAGGTAGCCGGCTTCGGCCAGCGCGCGATCGAGGGCCGGGACGTCGATCGCGCCCCACTCGAAATGCGGCGACCGCAGCAGGGCGACGGCCGGCCCACGCGCGAAGCCGCTCTCGACGACCGCGAACACGAGATCGAGCGCGGCGGCACACGGCTCGGCCGCGAGCGGCAGCGCGTCGAACATCTGTGACGGCACGCCCGCCGACCGGAGCACCTCGCGCGCGAGGTAGACGTACGGGAGCGGGCGGCGCACGACGAGCGCGGTCCGATCGAGCGGCGGCCCCTCGACCGCGCTCGGGACAGGCCCCTCGACTACGCTCGGGACAGGCCCCTCGACTGCGCTCGGGACAGGCCGCTTCTCCCGCAGGACGCGCGCGAACAGCGTCACCTCCTCTTCGCGATCGCGCACAGCGTGAACAAGCCCGCCTCCTGCGGGAACCAGCAGGATGGGCGCCACGTGCGTCCCCGGGGCGGCGCGCACCTCCTCGATGCCGGGCAGCCACTGATGGATGCGTTCGTGGAGCGCGCCGGCGAGCGTTGTCTCCGTCGCGACCACATCGAGGCACTCGAGGCCGGGCACGCGCGCCAGGAGATCCCAGTCGGCCGGGCAGAGCCCGCAGGCGTCGAACGCGCGATCGCCCACGGCGACGACCGTGTGACGCCATGGCTGCGGGGCCGCTTCGGCCAGCACACGACGCCGCAGCAGGTGCTCGTCGAACGCGGCGGACGCGTCCGTCAGCTGCTCGAACGCGCGGAACGCGACCGCGAGAAACCGGGTTTGCTGCGCGAGCCGTTCGGCGCCGCGGTCCTCGACGGCCGGCTCCAGCATGCCGAGCGCGAGTCGCTCGAACGCGTCGACCTGCTTCAGGTTGAGATGGAGTGTGTCGTAGAAGCGCAGAATCTCGGCCACGAGCGCGGGCCGAAGGCGGAACGGCGGCGTGGCACCGGCGGCGACCGCCTCGCGGCTATCTCGTCGCGCGTGATGAAGTCGGGCAGCGCGACGGCACGATCGACGGCCAGCGTCCGTTCGATCGTGCCGATGAGATGCGCGGCGGCGGCGCGCGTCGGCACGATGACGAGCCGGTTACGGACGTCGGCAAACGTGCCGCCACAGGCCAGGTCGGCGACTATCTGTCGGAACGTCTGCAGGTCCGGCACTCGCACGAGCCGAGTCGTGCGAGCCGTAATCACGGAAGTCGTGGAGGCTCGAGGAGCGTGCGGAGCTCCTGCTGTGCGCGTCCGAGCAGCAGCAGCGCGCCCGCAGCCGAGGAGGAGGCTTCCCACGCGCCGGACACATTACCGGCGCGCGCCGCCTGGTACCGGCCGGCGACGGCATTTTCGGCAAAGCGCCAGGCGCCGAGAAGCAGGTCGTGGACCGCGCGCAGGTCGAGCGGCGGCCGCACGCGCTCGAGGCGCTCGGCCCCGCCCTGCAGCTGCGACTGCAGCGCGAGCAGCGTGTCGGGCGGCGGACCGTCGAGACGACGAATCGCTTCGAGCGCCGGTTGCGTCTTGACGAGCTGCAGCAGCTGCGCGCCGACCGAGCGCTGGTACTGGTTGTACAGAGTGCGGCGAATGGCCCACTGATCGCGCAGCAGCCGCAGGTGCCGTGCGGCGTCAAGCTGCGCCTGCACGGAGACCTGCAGCGCCTGCACGACGTCGGCGCGCTTGCGTCCGAGACGCGCATCCTCGCGCGGAATCCGGTCGAGCACGCGCTGCACGTCGCCGATGCGTGCCCGACCGGCATAGCGGCGCGCGTCGGTCATCACGCGCCGCGCCAGGTCGGTGTACCGGGCATCGATCGCCTGCTCCTGGCGAATGCGGGTCACGACCGTGCGCCGCAGTGTGGCCGCTTCGGCGGCCGGAAACAGGGCGGCTTCGGCGTTCAACAGGCCGAGCGTCGCCTGCAGCAGCGACAAGCGCTCCGCGGGCCGGTCGGTGAGCCCGGCGACACCGAGCGCCTGCGCGACCCGCTCGCGGACCGTGGGCATCGTCGCGAGCGGCTCGATGGCGACATCGGGCACCGGCGCGACCAGCGCGAGCTCGAACGTATTGACGCCGGCCGCGGCCCGCAGGCCGGCAATCGCCTCATCGAGCACCGCGAGAATCTCGCGGACGTCGCGCTGCCGATAGCCGAAGTGCTGCCGGGGCCACTGTGCGAGCGTGATGCGCGCCTGCTCGGCGATCGCGAGCGCGCGGGTGCGGTCGCTCGTCTGCAGGATCGTGTTGAGCACCGACGCGACTTCGTCGCTGAGCCGCTGGAAGTCGTCCTCGCCGCGGGTGCGCGCGTACCACTGGTAGCGCGTGGACGTCGCGTGCGCGTCGGTCCGCGCCCAGTCGATCACGCGGGTCGGCAACGTGGCCGCGTGCAGGCGCGGCTCGTCGCCGCCGCCCAGGATCATCGAGAAGACGACGCGATCGTCCACACGGGCGAACTCGCCGAAGCTCACGATGCTCGTGCCGTCCGGCAGATAGAGCCGAAACAGCATCGCGTCACTGGCGGCAGCGGCCGGCTCGGGCAGCCACAGCGCGGCGAGCAGCACGGATGCGGCGACGATCAGTCGGGAGATCACGATCGAAGAACGGAGCGATTCATTGTACTGTGGAAATCCTGTGGACGCGCGGTGCAAAAGCTGTTGAGAACGTGCGCGTGAAGTTTTTTTTTCATCCGAACGCTTCGACATGCGACATCGATCCGCGATGTGGATGTTGCCTTCGCGTGATGCTTCGCTTGATTCGCGCCGCGCGATCCGTAGAATCGAACGCCGTTCCCTAACCGCTCATCGCCAGCGCAACCGTGACCGTTCATCGCTTCGAAGAGATTATCGGCGGCCGCGCGTACCAGATTGAGGTCCGGGCCGTCAGTGATCGCTGGCGTGCGCAGCTGCAGCGCGGCCCCGGCGTGCCGAGCGCGATGATGCCGTTCTACGGGCACACGCCCGACGAAGCCGCGCGTCAGTTGACCGCCTGGCTCACACTCGCCCATCGCCGGCACACGCCATCCCTTAAAGAGACGACCTCGACGGGAGTTTAGCCGGGTGGTGTGACAGATCGGGTCACACGAAGGCGGACCTTCAGGTCCGCCGGAACGCCCCGTGTTAGCATGGATTTGTTCAGCGTTTCCGCAAAAAGGGCCTGTAGCGCAGTTGGGAGCGCGCCTGAATGGCATTCAGGAGGTCACGGGTTCGAATCCCGTCAGGTCCACCAAATTTGTTTTCGAAGGTTGTTCCGGCTGTAACCAGTTGAAGGCAGGCGGGGTTACCGCGGTTCGAACAAACTCTTTTCCGTCGAACGCAATCCCTTCCGGGAAGAACAGCTGCTGAAGGCGCTGGCGCTGTTCGAGTGAGGCCTGCACCCACAGGTCTGCGGCGCGCGGTAAGACGCGCTCTGCAAAGCCCAGGATGCCTTGTACGTCCATTTCTTCGAGCTCCGTGGCGTGGCGGTCCATCCGCGCCAGCGTGAGCTCCTCGTTCAGGCGTTCCTTGTGGCGGTCGTACGTGTCGATGTCGATCGTCTGCTCGTAGAGGAACGCGTTGTCGAGCCGGTCGATCCTCTGCCGTATCGTCTTGATGCGGCGCTCGACAGCTTCGGCCCTCTCCTTCACGTCTGACTTCGCTTTGTCCCACGCCTGAACGACGCGCTCCTTCACGAGCCGCATGTAGCCTTGCGGAATCACCAGTTCCAATCGCTGTGGAAGTGCTATTCGCACCAGTACCGGTTCGAGCCGAAGGGCAGTTGCATCTGTTTTA